>JBLMWR010000736.1:0-4463 GCA_050257335.1 Deltaproteobacteria bacterium
AGCTGCTCGGCCTGCTGGGCGTTCTGTCCCTGGCCTTGCTGCTGCTGAGCCTCCTGACCCCCGGGCGGCTGTTCCCCCTGCCGGTAGATTTCATCCCACGGGCGGACTTCGGCGAAGTACATGTCGCTCGAGGTGCGCCGGACCGAGCCGTCCGCAGCATGGTCTTCGCTCCAGAAATGGTAAGCCAGCAACTGGTCGGGCTCGGCGTGAAGATCCTCGAGGCGGATCGTGTGCGCCAGCTCGTGCCGCGTGCGCGCGGCGGCGTTCTCGGCCAGCACCACATCGACCGGGGGCTGCCCGGCGATACCATACGTCACTCCCGCGCGAATCAGTCCGAAGTCGTCGAATGCGGTGAGCTTGAGGTCGATTTCTTCGAGCGCCGAGACCTCGACGTCGCGCGCCGGGAAGACGGGTTTCATCACGGGCGCCTGATTGGGAACGACGTGAATCGTCAGCTCGGCGGTCTGGACGTTGCGCCGCCCCGCGTCATCGATCAGTTGCAGCTTCAGCCTCCGCGATTTCTCGGGACGGAACGTCGCCTGAAAGACGCGCGGCTCGCCGTCGGTCGCCGCCAGCTCGACCGGCGGGACCTTTTCGGATTCGACGAGCCGCGCCGTCGCCACCGGCTTGTTCAACCGGCAGATCAGGGTCACTTCGGTTCCCTCGACGACCGAGACCGTGCGGACGTCCTGAACGAGGCGATCCTCCATGCCGGCATATTTCGGATAGACGAGGCGCGCATCGGCGCGCTCCAGCCGCGGGTACTCGAAGACGGTGACGTGGTACGTTGGCGTGCTGCGGCCGTCGAGGTCGACGTGGTATTCGAGCGGCTCGTTGACGATGGCGATGCGAGCCCCGAAGACCGGGTCGTTGAGGCTGAGGGGCATCGGCGCCTGTGCCGCTTCGCGCCCCGCAGAATGATAGACGAGCGCCGCCTCGGCCGGCATCTGGCCCTTCACGCGCGCCAGAACCAGCAGGCTCGTTCCTTTTTCGATCTCCACGTCCCCGGGCTCGACGCTGACGGAGTATCCGGTTGCCAATCCGCCGCGACCGGGCGCGGTGTCCGCCCCGGCAATGACAGGGGGAGTGGGCCAGAACACCGTCACCGCCAGACCCGTCAGAAAGAGCGCGAAGGCGGCGAACTGCGCGGCGATGGCGGTGCTGATCCGCCGCTGTGGCACGACGTTCTGCCAGGGATGCCGGCGGGCGTGATCGAGCGCTTCCTCGATGACGCTCGACTGCAGATACCCGAACCGGCCGTCGGGGAGCGCGGGGCGCTGCTCGACCGCCGCCAGCAGGCAGTTGCGCAATTCCGGAAACGCCGCCGCCACGCGCTGCGCGACCAGGTGTCGTCGGGGAGCCAGGGCGGCAGCCGACCAGACCGCCAGGCCCGCCAGCGAGAGAGCGACGAGGCACAGCAGCGGGGCCGAGAGGTGCAGGCTGCTTCCCGCGGTGCGGCCCAATCCCCACGCCAGGAAGGCGACCAGTGCGGCGACCAGCCAAGCTGCCGCCAGCGCGCTCCAGTACCGGAGCCGCCGATACCGCGATGCCACCCGCTCCAGCTCGAACCACAGTCGTTCCTGGGTCATCACGCCGCCTCCGTATCGACTATCTTACGTTCTGCCCGGCCGGCCCACCATGTTTCGAAGATGAGGACAGCCAGAGCGGCGGCGATCAGCCAGTGCCACACCTTCTGCCGGCCCTCAAGTTCGGTATCTCGCTGCTGGCGCACCTGTTCGATCCGTTCGGCCCGTGTCAGACCGCTGCCGAAGCGGACGCCGCGCTGTTCGAGCTGCTCGGCGTCCAGCGGCGCCGTGTCGCATTCGACAGCGGGCAGATTCACGGCGAAGCGCGTTTCGGTCGTGCCGGAAATCACGCGGAAGATGCCCGGCTGGTCGGTTGCAGGGAATGTGCGGGCCTCCGGGGCCAGCGGAACCTCGCGGCCGTCGGGAGCGACAACGGTCGTCCTCGTTGCCGACGGGGGAGGAACGGGAACGGCGACGCCGATGGATACGCTCGCTGGCGTCGCCACGCCGCCGCAGGCGAGGTCGAGCAGCCCCCCGATGAGAGGAACGAACTTGCTGGAAAGAGCGAGCTGGCTGTCGTCGGGCTGCCAGCCGCTGGTGAGCGCGAGCACGCGTCCGGTTCCGAGAGTCCGTTCAAGAACCGCCGGGTCGCCATTGTCGAATCGCGCTACGACCTTCGTGGCAGCGGGCGTCTTGAGGGACAACGGGCGATGCTTCCAGAAATGAATCTTTGTGAAGTCGCTGTAGCGTGGGTTGGCGAAAGGCGCAAAGAGGGGATGCGCAAAGTTGATGTCCCCCAGCAACAGATAATCACTCTCGCGTCCTTTCCCGGCCGCTCCAACTTCCACGTCTTCGAAGAAAAGCGGAAGCGACGCGGCCGCTTCCTGGCTCGCTGGAACCATCAGCAGCATTCCGCCGCCTTCCACCCAGGGGCGCAGCACCGCTTCCCATGCGGGGATGAGCGCCTGCGAAACGACTGCCAGTTTCGGCGCCGGTTCGCCGAGCGACGGCGGTGCGCCGGCGGCGGGGGTGCGGACTTCGACGGTCCGCAGGGGATCATTCGTCACCGCGAGCTTAAGAAAATGCAACAGGCCGGCCGCGTCGGCCCCCACATACAGCACGCTCGCCTGCTGCACGGCCGGCGGAGTGACGTAAAACGTATTGTCGAAGTCGTGATCGTCCCCGCGCAGCACGATCCGGTCGGCTTTTGTCCCGGCGACGCGCGGCAGGCGAACGACGCGGCTCTGTCCGGCGGGAACGTACACACCGATTTCGCCCGCGCGCGTCTCCCCCGGATCGCCCGCCCAGCTCACGTAGAACTGGTCGCTTGCCGAATCGGCAGCATTGACGACACGGACCCGGACGTCCCGTACATCGCCTTCCTCTTCTTCGTCGCGGAGCACGTGGACGAAGGCGTTCGTGGTTTTCTGCGGCGCGACCGCCCGCAGCACGACCGGAACCCGCTCAGGCCACTCGAACGCCTGCAGGGCTTCGATCCGCGAACCCTTCTGGAAATCACTGACAACAACGATCTGCGGTTCGAGCAGCGACTGCCGCGCGTCGGTCGCCGAGTCGATCTCCCCCGCCACCGTCGTCAGCGCCGTCCCCAGGTCGGTGCCGCCCCAACCGGGCGAGAGCCGCTGCAATTGCTGCCGCACGATCTGCGGCTTGCCGGGGAGCGGTGCGTCTTTTTCGCGCTCGAAATCGACGAGCGTCGTGAGGCGATCGTTGAAGGTGAAGAGAGCGACGTCGTCCTGGGGATTGAGTTCATCCAGTTCCTTCCCGGCCTTGTGCAGCACCTGCTGCCACAGGTCGGCGCGGCGCATGCTGGCGCTGGTATCGATCAGAAGGGCGACCCGCCGCCCGGTGAGACTCTCGGGAGTGAGGGCCGCCGCCTCCCGCAGAAACGGACGGGCAAAGGCAAATGCCAGGAGCGCCAGGGCCGTCAGGCGCAGGGCAAGCAGCAGGAGCTGGTCGAGCCGGCTGCGGCGCGTGAGGCGCGGGGAGGTGGGCGCCAGGAACATCAGCGAGCTGAACTCCTGCCGCCCCCGCGGCGTCCGCCGCACCAGGTGAAAAATGAACGGCAGGGAAAGAGCCGCCAGCCCGGCCAGGTAGAGAGGGACGAGAAAGCTCATGCGCGGCCCCCCGCCCGGGCGGCATGCACGGGCCTGGCGCGGCGCGCCGCGTGCCGCCCGCGCCGCAGGCGCAAATGGAGGAAGTCGGCGAGCACCGCGTCCAGCGGCCGGTCGGTTGTCACCTCATAGATGTCAGCCCCCAATCCATGGCAGACGCGGGTCATCGCCCGGGAATGCTCGGCGAACCGCTCGCGATACCGCTCGCGCGCCAGTTTCGGATCGACGTACAGCTCGCGCCCCGTCTCGACGTCATAGAAGAGCGATTCCTCCTGGAACGGAAAATCGACTTCGGCCGGATCGAGAATGCGGATGACGGCGATGTCGTGACCCCGCGAACGCAGGTAGCCGAGCTGTGTCTCCACCGACCCGACCGGCGCCAGCAGATCGGAAAGCAGGACGACCAGTCCCCGCTTGCGGGCGGTTTTGGCGACCTGCTCGAGCGCGCCGGCAAGGTCGGTCCCTTTTCCCGCCGGTGCCCGTTCGAGGGACATCATCAGCCGGTACATGTGGCCGGGGCGGAACCGGGCCGGCAGATAATCCTGGATCGTCTGATCGAACGTGATCAGCCCCACGGCGTCGCGTTGCAGCGTGAGAAAATAGGCGATCGTGGCGGCGACTGTTTTCGCGTACTCGGCCTTGTTGTATTCCCGCGAGCCGAACCCCATCGACCGACTGAGATCGGTGAGCAGCCAGCAGCGCAGGTTGGTTTCGTCTTCGAAGCGCTTGAGGTAGTAGCGGTCGGAGCGGGCATAGAGCCGCCAGTCGAGATACCGCAGGTCGTCCCCCGGCGAGTATTGCCGGT
>JBLMWR010000737.1:0-3323 GCA_050257335.1 Deltaproteobacteria bacterium
ACGTCGTCATCAGCATCATGCCCGAGACGAACACAGGCCAGAGCACGACGGCAGCCTGCCGCGCGCGGCCGCGCGCACCGCCGCACTTGTCGACATGCCTCGCTTTGCCGTCAGCGCGGGAGGAGACCGGCGAATTGTTAAGTTTTCGTGAATCCGTCATGAGGATTGTGTTTGATTTCCGGGATATTTTCGTGAAACGCAGATGAGCGGTCCATGAATTCGGTCAATTCATGCCGGGCATTGGCCCGAGGAAATGCTTGGATTTCCCGGGAAAAGTCGCAGATTCTTCGTGTTGGGCCGGGTCGGAAATCGCCGAAAAGCCGTCTGGTGCGGCAGGCTGGACAACGATGGATTCAGCGTTTCAATTGCTCCGAACACGATGGCAAACGCGCCGTCGAAATCCGTTCTGCACCTGATTTGAAGAAGGATCGTTAAATGCCGCGCTGGATTGCCGCCGCGTCTGTCCTGGCCGGAATCGCCATTCTGTCGAGCTCTGTGCACGCCCAGACTGTTGGCGATACGGTGGTCGTTGTGAGACCGACACCGGTGCGAGTGGCAAACAAGGTCGTTTACAAGCACCTCCCCGGGATCCATGCGACCGTCGGCCACGTGCAGGGTGAGTGGCTCTGGGTCAACCACAAGCACTCGGGCTGGATCCACAAGCGCGACGTTTTGCCCCCGAAAGAGGCGCTGGCCTCGTTTTCGGAACAGATTCGCAAGAACCCGCGGGATGCCGAGCTTCTCAACGCTCGCGGGAATGTCTTCAGCCTGCTGGAAGACTTCGAAGTCGCCATTCGGGACTTTGACGCGGCGCTGGCCGTCGATGCGAAGAACGCCGCGGCGTACGGCAATCGGGCCATCGCCTGGCGCAAAATGGGGCATTACGACAAAGCCATCGCCGATTACACCTCGGCGCTGGAAATCAATCCCCGGAGCGCCCTGTTGTATCGAAATCGGGGAATTGCCTGGCGGCATATCGGCGAGTACGAAAAGGCCCTCGCGGATCTGAATGAGGCGCTTCGCCTGGAGCCGAATCAACCCGCCCCTTACAACAGTCGCGCCTGGCTGTTTGCGACGTGCCCCGATTCGAAGTTCCGCGACGGCAAACGGGCGCTTCGCGACGCACAGCGCGCCTGCGAGCTGACATCGTGGAAATCGGCTGAAGCAATGGGGACCCTGGCTGCGGCGCATGCGGAAGCCGGCGATTTCGAGGCGGCGGTGCGATGGCAGACAAAGGCCCACGAATTGGCCTCGGTTGCGGAAAAGGCCGAGTCGCAGCGGCTGCTGGAGGCGTTCCGCGCGCGACAGGCGCACCGGGATGGATTGACCAGGGAAGTGGCGCAACAGACATCGGAGCCGTGAAGAGGGTCCGCAGGCGTCAGCAGCGAGCGTGTCTCGTCGTGACATCTGCAGGTCCGCCCTGATTCCCTGAATTGACCGACTCGGCAGCAAGGATTGCCATTGCCGCCATTCCGCCGCCCTCTTGGGCGGGCAGAATGGATCCTCTTCCTGGCTGGCCTCGCCCCAAATTCAGCCAATCTCCGGGATCCGCGATGAGGCGCAGCATTTTCCGGCTGTAACGCCGATAACGGTTGTATCGGATTTTGCGCCTGCGAAGTTTGAGCAATTTGCGAGAATTCTTTCCTTCCTGTGCAACGCGGGCGACAGGCGTTTCCGTCGCCGACCGGCGGACGGCCGGCACCTCGCCGAATTCGTCAGTGGCACAGGGATTGATGAACATGGCGCCGTCCCGTTCGTGGCTGCTCGGCGCTCGAATCGTATTTGCTGGTGGACAAATGCTTTCCGTTCGATCGATGGCTGCCGTTGCCCGCGGCGAAGCCGCGTTCATCCGCTGAACTCCCGGGAATCGTCCCCCGGCGACAGTGACGGGCGCCGTCACCAATCCCGGAGGTGCGCCTGGCGGCAGCGGCATTTACTTGCCGGTCGTCGAAGGTAAACTGAAGAGAATCGCCTCCCCGCTCTTTTCTGCTGAGGCGCCGTGTTCGCCAAAGGTTTGCGCCTTGTCGCCTGTATCCAAGCCATCCGCCGTTCGTTATGCACTCGCCGCCTCTTTAATGGCCACTGCGATCTGCGGCTTGTTCTGGCTTCGGGAATACGCGGCCAGAAAAAGTGTGAGCAGGGAGAACCAGGCCTTGGCGGCTGAGGGCGCCGAATTGAGAGATGCCGCGGCGGTCAGTTGGAAAGCCGCCGAAGAGGCCCGCGCGAAAGCGGAACGTGCCGGCGAGCGTCAGACCACCATTGCCGACTTGGAGCAGCGGAACCAGGCCCTGACTGCCGACTTGAAGCTGAAAGAGTTGCAGGCCATTCGGCAGAAAGAGCTCGACGTATCCAGAGCGTCCGCCCGGGAGCGCGATGAGGAGCGCGAACGCGCGAGAGATGCCGGGTCGGCACGGGACGAGGAGGTCCGGTCTCTCCTCGGCGAAATTTCTGAGCTGAAAGAAGCCGTCGCCGGCAACCGGTCTCAATTCGAAAAGTCCAGGGGGTCGTTTGAGAAGGATCTCAGTGAAATCAAAGAGCGACGCGCCCGCTTGCGCGAAAAGGTCGGAAAGCTGGCTGCGGATCGTGAAAAAAAGGCCAGATAGCCGGCGCTGTTACCCCCTTGAGTCTGGAGGAACTCGTCGCCGGCCCGGAACATGGGAATGCCGTTGGCGAGCATCAGAAGGCAGCAGAAGTTCTTTGCCTGTCGCGATCTGAGAGCCAGAACTTCAGCCGGTGCGCCTTGGTCCCCCTCCCAGCCGCAATTCCAACTGTCATTGTCGTGCACGCCGTCGGTGTTGTCGTGCCCGTTCGCCTGGTTTCGGCGGTCGCTGTACGACACCAGGTCGTACAGGGTGAAACCGTCGTGGGAGTTGACAAAATTGACGCTGTAAAAGGGGCGGCAGGCCTCGCGGAGCGTGTCGGGGAACAGGTCGTCGCTGCCGTACAGGCGGCGCATCAGCGTCGGGACCATCCCCGGGTCCCCCTTGACAAAACGCCGCACGTCGTCGCGGAAGCAACTGTTCCACTGATGCCAGAAACGCCCTGGAAAATGGCTTCCCAGTTCGAACAGACCCTCGGCGTCCCACGGTTCGGCGATTAAGCGGACGTCCCGCAGAACGAGATCGGTGCGGATGGCTGTGGTCAGAGGTGAATCGGCCGCGAGGATCGAGCCGTCCGAAGCCCGCGTGAAGATCGCCGCCAGATCGAACCGAAATCCGTCGACGTGCATCTCGGTCACCCAGTACCGCAGGCTTTCGACAATCAATTCCCGCACGTTGCGGTTCGCACAGTTCAGGGTGTTGCCCGTGCCCGAATAGTTCGTG
>JBLMWR010000738.1:0-3225 GCA_050257335.1 Deltaproteobacteria bacterium
AACCCGTTGTTTCTGGAGCATGCCCGGCGGCACAAATTCTATTCCGAGGAGCTCCTTCACGAGCTGGAACGTCGCGGGCGCCTGGCGGAAATTCCCGGGATTCCGGAAGAGGCCAGGCGCCTTTTCCAGACGGCGCTCGAGATCGCCCCCGAAGACCACCTTCGCATCCAGGCGGCCTTTCAGCAGCATGTCGACAACGCCGTTTCCAAGACGATCAACCTCCCCGCGAATGCCACGGTTGACGACATTTCAGCCATCTACCGCAGGGCCTGGAGCCTGGGGTTGAAAGGGGTGACGGTCTTTCGGTACGGCAGCCGGGGGGAGCAGGTGCTCAACCTGGGTTCGGGAGAAAGGCCCGAGGAGCACGAGCATTTCGTGCGCTGCGACCCGCATGCCTGCAAACTGTGACCGCGTCGCGGGAGGCAATCCCCTGGTCGATGCCGATGACGAATCAAAACCGCCCGACCCGGTGATCGGGCGTCAGCCGTGCGTCCCGCGGCTGCCGGAAGAGGGCCGCCCCAGCGACGACGCGCGGCTGTTCGAGGCCGGCCGATCCGCGGGCTTCGCCTGGGCCTCCGATGAAGCGCGGCGCGGCTACCTCCATCCCCTGCCTCTCGAACCCGGACAGCCGACCCGGTTTCTCATCGAACATGCGCAAGCGGCTTTCGGCGGCGCCTGCGTGGGAGAGCGGCATGCCTTCGTCCGCGGCTTCGTTCACGGCGTGAGCGAGTTCTGGCGCACGCGCATCACTTCTTGAACAAGTCCAGGAAGCGATCTTCGTATTCCTTAAAGACGCCCATACGATCCAGCTCCTGTTTGAGCTGGAAGGCCTTCGACCGATCCCTTCCGGCTTCGTCGAACAGCCTCTCGATCCGCAGCTTGTCGGCGGAACTCAGCCGCTCCTCTTCCACCGGCTCGGGACGATACTCCTCTTCTTCTTCGCCCCCAAACTGGGCGCCATAGGATTGCTCCACCTGCGAGAGCACCTCGCCGAGCTGCCGTTCGATCACTTCGACCTGCCGGGAGAGCTCGGTGAAATCGAGTTCGACGCCGGTCATCGCGGCAAACACCTGCAGGATCGCCTGGGAGGCTTTGGGAAAGGGAATCCGGCTGAGAATATGGGGCATTTCGCCGAGCAGGCATGCGCCGGGCAGGCCGCTTTCGGCGGCGGCGCCCAGCAGGACGCCGTTCAAGCCGCCGATGTTTCCGTCGTCGAGGGGCTCGAGTTCGAGGTGCTGCAATTCCTGGAGAATGGCGGCGTCAGTGGCGGCGCCAAAGACCCGCGACGAGTGCTGCGGGTGCATCTGAGTGGCCATCGCGGCGAACGTGACGACCCGCTCGACGCCAAGCTCGCGGGCGAAAGAGAGGATTTTCTGACAAAACGGGTACTTCCCCACCCCGGGCTGCGCCTCTCCCAGCAGGACCACAATGTCGCGCTGGTGGCTCGGGTCCTCCCACAGAAAGAATCGATTCCGCGGCCGTCGCCCCGCCTGAACAATTCCCCCTTTCACCTCCACGTGTTCGACGTCGAAGAATTCGTTCGCCTCGAACTCGGCGAAGACCTTCATGTCCATTTTGGACATCAGGTAAATGCCGGCGTTGAGGGCGACGTTGCCGATCCCCGGCCAGACGGCGACCAGCCAGGGGTGGTTGAGCTTTGCAGGCACGGCCATGGCGCGCGCTCACTTTCCAGTGTCGAAACAGCAGTCCGAAAAAGAAAAAGCCCCCCGGTGCGGACTGAGCACAGGAAGGCTTTCACAACCAGATCGGATCTGCCCGGTCGGGAGCAGTTTCCAACACGCAAATTATGGCTTGTGGAGTTACGACCTGTCAAACGAAACCAATCCTCGCAGCGCCAATCGCCGCGCGGGCGTACCGAACGAGATTATGCGGCGTCGTCCACGATCGCCATCTCGCGCAACTTGTTGATGGCCCGCTTCTCAAGCTGGCGGATGCGTTCCTTCGTCACCCCCTGCTGAGCCCCCACTTCCTCCAGCGTGAGGGGTTCGCTCCCCTGCTGCAGGCCGAAGCGGCTCGCCAGAATGTTCTGTTCCCGGTCACTCAGGCATCGCAGAATCCGGCGGACCGTTTCACGCCGCTGCTCGTGCGCCAGCTCTTCCTTGAACGGATCGGAACGCCGGTCGCTCCATTCATGGAACACGCCGTCGCTCCCGGTGCGGAACCGTTCGCGGTGAACGTGTTCGTTGGAAATCGACCGCGAGAAATTATTGCGGATGGCCCAGACGGCGTAAGTCGAGAACTTGAAACCACGGCTGAAATCAAACCTGTCGATGGCGCGCATCAGCGACATATTGCCGTCACTGATCAGCTCGGAAAAGTCCACATCGGAACGGACGTGGTTCCTGACCACCGAGACCACCAGCCGCAGGTTCGCGCGGATCAACAGGTTCTTCGTCTCTCCTGCCTGCCGCAGCAAGTCTTCAAGGCGAGCGATCTGCAGCCTGCCCGCGCGGGAAGCGTCCAGTCGCTGGCGGAGCCGGGCCGCCTGGTACTTCAGGTAGTTCAGCTTGCGGAAGTAATGCGCTTCCTGCTCGCGGGTCAAAAGCGGAACCTCGTACAGGCTGGCCAAGTACGCCGGCAGGCCGCTGGGTGCCTTGGTCAGGCGCTGCGCCGGCGCCTCGGGCGCCGGGCCGAGAATCTCGGCCTCCATTCCAGGCTTGTCGAACGATTTGTGATAGAGGTACTCGATCGGCTGCTCCCAAAGATCCTGACGGCGGTCGGCAGCGACGGCCCGCGCGACAATGGTCGGGCTTTCGGAACGGATCCCAGTCGAATCTTTTAAAGCCGCTTGGCGCCGGACGGTACGGCGCGCCTTCTGCGACTGTTTGCCCGCGCACCGCCCGTTTGTGGCCGGGAGAGTCCGCAGTTTCCTGGATGGCAAAGTGGCGTTGAGTCGGGGCGTGGTGCAGGTGTGCTTCTTCATCGGAGTTGTTTCGTCCTGAAAAAAAGGGAGCGCGGGCAGCATGTCCTGAAGCTGCCGCAAATCGGCTGGAGGAGGCGGGAATGTGTCGGGAGGGAAGGGCGCGGAAGAGTTGAAGGGCTATGTCTCTATATACGAACGGCGGCCCGAAAAGTTTGGAAGAATTTTTGCATTTCTTCCGCTTGCAGGGGCTCGTTTGCGGCGGTATTGCACTTTTCCCAGAAAAAAGGGCATTCTCTCGCGGGCGGCCCTGTCAGCTCGCGGGACTCAACACGGAATATCAC
>JBLMWR010000739.1:0-4881 GCA_050257335.1 Deltaproteobacteria bacterium
AGCGGATCAGGCCCTGTTCCACCTCTGCCACATGCTGCTTAACACGAACGAGTTCCTGCATGTCCCGTGAAGAAGGCTTCCGTTTCGAATTAGAGCACGTTCGCACTCGTGCGGAGTGGAAAATGAACGAGTCGTGCCGAAACCTCTCCCGCGGCGACCGCGGTTGTCCTTGTGATGGCATTCCGGGCCACGCGCCCCCGACCGCGGGCCTGTCGCGCCGGGACATGCTTCGTCTTTCCGGTCTGGGCTTCGGATCGCTGGCGCTCCATTTTTTGCTGTCGCGCGAAAGGGCCGCAGCGGCGAACCGGCCGGCGCTCGATCTGCGCCCCAGGCCGCCGCACTTCGCCCCCCGTGCGCGGGCGGTCATTATGCTCATGCAGAACGGCGGGCCGAGCCAGATGGAGCTTTTCGATCCCAAGCCCGACCTCGAAAAGTTTCACGGCAGGCAACATTCGCTCAAAGTCGAGATGTTTCAAACCGGCAGCGAGCAGAACACGCTGATGAAAAGCGTCTTTGCCTTTCGAAAATACGGCCAGTGCGGGATGGAACTGGCGGAGGTCATCCCGCACATCGGCGGAATGGCCGACGACCTCTGCCTCGTGCGCTCGATGCACACCGAACACAACAACCACACCGAAGCCCTGATCATGTTCAACACCGGCCGGATCTTTCAGGGAAAGCCCGCGCTCGGTTCGTGGATCAGTTACGCCCTCGGCACCGAAAACCAGAACCTGCCCGCCTATGTCGTGCTCCGCGACCCTGCCGGTTACAACACGACCGGCAGCCTCACCTGGAGCTCGGGGTGGCTGCCGGCCCTCTATCGGGGTACCGAATTCAGCTCGCAGGGGGCGCCGATTTTGAACCTGAAATCCGCGCGGACCCAGCCGGCCGGCGCGCAGAGCGACGACCTCGAGTTTCTGGCCCGGCTGAACCGCCTGCATCATCGCGCGTACCCGACCGACAGCGAGCTGGAAACGCGCATCCAGAACTACGAGCTGGCGGCGCGCATGCAACTTGCCGCCGGCGATCTGGTGGACGTTTCGAAAGAATCGCCGGCCACGAGAAAACTCTACGGCCTCGATAACTCCGAGACGCAGGCGTACGGGCTGCGGTGCCTGATGGCGCGCAAGCTCGTGGAAGCCGGCGTGCGGTTCGTGCAGGTCTTTCCGAAACCTTTCCAGCCCTGGGACACGCACAGCAAGACAAAAGAGGAGCTCGGCTCGATTTGCGCGGCCTGCGACCAGCCCAGCGCCGCGCTCATCGCCGACCTCAAACAGCGCGGATTGCTCGACAGCACCGTCGTTCTGTGGTCGGGGGAATTCGGGCGTCTGCCGGTCTCTCAGAACGGCACGGGCCGCGACCATAACCGCAACGCCTTCTCGCTGTTTCTGGCCGGGGGCGGCTTCAGGGGGGGACACGTCCACGGCGCGACCGATGACGTCGGCTACAAGGCGGTTGTCGGTCGCGTCAGCGTCCCCGATTTGCACGCCACGATCCTGAACCAGATTGGTCTCGATCACCAGGCGCTGACATTCGAGCATTCCGGCCGCGACGAATCGCTGACCGACGCGTCTCTGACCGGGGCCAGGGTCGTGCGCGAACTGGTGTCGGCATAGGTCATTTTTGCTGCTGCGCCCGGGCGCAATTGTGACGCTCGCTTCCCTGCGTCGCATTTAAGCCAATCACGCAACGTCGCGGGCGCGTCATCAAACCCGAACGCGGCCTGTGGCTACTTCTCGTGCGCACCGAAATCCAACCGATCGGCATTCGCGGCCGTGTGTATCCGCTGTTCCTCCCACGACCGGATCCCCCGCTCCAGCACGTCCTTCGATAAGTCCCGAAGGCCGGTCTGCATGGTGATGGCGCCCACCGCGACGAAGCAACTGGCCATGGCGGGGAATAGGTTCGCGATCGAACTGAACCGGCGGGGATGTTTCCAGAACCATCCCGCTGTGGCCCCTCCCAGGATCCCCAGGCAGATGCCGTATTGCAGGCCGATGGTCTCGTATCCGGCTGCCGACAGGCCCCCTTTCGTCGCATCGACAAGCTCGGCTGGTATTCCGGCTCGCAGAAGCTGCTGGCGGGCAAAGCCATACTCGGCATGGGCCCGTTGCCAGCCGATGACGGCTCCGGCAAGCATGCCCGCCACGAGACCCGAGACGAGCCATGCCGGGCGCCCGGTCAGCCGGCGATTGCCGATGCATGCTCCGAGGACGAAACTGAACGTCCCGCCGACCGCGGCCCAGATGATCGACGAAGGGGAACGGGGATACTCATACTGGGCGGTCCACGTCGCCCATCCCACCAGGCCGCTCAGTCCCACCACACAACCGAGGAGGAACGCGCATCCCGATCGCACAAACACAATGTCTCGAATTCTGGACATGGTCGGGCCAGACACAAAGCAGGAATGACGAGCGCCGCGATCAGCCCCCTGCTGTCCACACAGCAGACCATCACGGAGCGGGAAACGGAATCCGCAGAAATTCGAAATGGGGATAAGAGCGTGGCCGGCTCTGTTCGACTGTGACAGTCGTAAAAGATCGGGCCGCGTCGAAACGAAATGACGAGCATCGGGCCTTAATGAAAACTTACCTCAGGAACGGACAAAGTCAAATTGCGAATCGCCCGGCGACTTGATGCGACGGGCAGAACGCACTCAACCGGCAAACACATGCTCAATCGGTGATTCGAGAACAAACCGTCAAAAATGCACCGCGTCGATCGGGCAGCGTGCGACGCAACTCGATTGACTATAATCGCCACGAGGTTTTCTAGTTACTGGGCCGGCGCCCATCGGAACCGCAATGTGAACGCGAAACTTCCGTTGAACCCCACCATGTTCTGGCGGCGCGCATTGACGGCTGGACGCCTTACCAGTTTCTGATCGACTGGTTTCCCGGCATGGCGCAGGTGCGAAACGCCTTTCCATGAACAATCGGCCTGCGACCATGAGGCCACAGGGCCGGTTGTGCATCCGCGATTCGGGAATTCTGCACTTTCTGCTTGCTTTGCGCGGCAAGACCTGACCATAATCCCGGAAAATCAGTCTGTAATGCGCCTGACCTAGTTGTCGAAATTCACGAGGCCTATAAAGGCCGGATGGACGGACCGGAGAGGATGAGTTTCCGACAATGTCGCAGAACCTGCCACGTGCTATACGACCTCCATTGCCTTGATTGGCGGCCTGGCGATCGAGACATTCTGCGCGCACCTGGACGCTGTCAACACCGACGGCGGTCTGAATCCCTATTACCCGAATTGCATACCTTTTATCGCCCTGGTCAACACATGCACCGGGCAGGCGACCGGAAGTGCGAGCGGATGCGTGCATAACTGGTCGAATCACAACCAACTGTACATCGATTCTTTTGGCGAGATTTCCTGCATCAAGGTCTGCAGCAGCTTGTACTTCGTCGCCGCCGATGGCAAGGCCCTTTTGCTGGCGACGGGATACGTCGACTGCAATACGCCGCCTCCGTAACCTCGGACAGAACCGTCTGCGTTGTGGAAACGTCCGTCGATTGCAACACCCCGAATGTCCGCGGGGGGTGACCGCGATCGTCGCTCTCGAGATTTGCAACCGATACGCGGGCGCGGCCGTAAATAGTCCTCGCTGGCGGTGTGGCGACCCGATTCGGGGACACAGGGGTTCCGGTCAGATTTGCGATCCTTGTCTGGCTCGCCGGGAACAGGCGGGTCATGAACTGAATGCAGGGAGGCCGAACCGTGTTCGTAAGGGAGAGAGATCATGAACAGGCGCGTTATGAAATGGCTTACGACTGGGGTCATGCTGCTGTGTCTGGGGGCAACGACCGCCTGGGCCGGATTGCAAATTGAGTGTTTCTCCGCCCATTTGGACGGCGTCGACGGCTGCGGAAACCTGATATGTTTGAGGGAGGGAGGCCAGGACCAGTATAATGCACATTTCGTCGCCCTTGTGAACACCTGCACCGGGCAGGTGACCGGGACGGCGACGGGCTGCGTGCCAAACTACTCCTGTCGCCTGCAGATCTACATTAACAATTGCTGTTTTGGCTATATTGAGGGGGTCTGCGTTTGCAGCAGCCTGTACACGGTCTACGCCAATGGCAATGCCGTATTAGTTGCGACAGGCCATCTCTGCAACAATACGTCGGGTTGAAAATTGCATCGCCCGATCAGATTTGCGATCCTTGTCTGGCTCGCCGGGAAACGACGGGTCATGAATTGAACGCAGGGAGGCTGAACCGCGTTCGCAACAGAGGGAGATCATGAACAGGCAAACTGCGAAACTGCTGGTGACCGGGGCCGCGATCCTGTGCCTGGCGGCAACGACCGCCTGGGCTGGACTGCAAACGGAATGCTTCTGCGCTCATCTCAATGGCGTCGATCGCTGCGGCAACCTGATGTGTAATACGCAAACGGATTTCGTGAATGGGTGTAATGCGACCTTCGTTGCTCTCGTCAACACCTGCGACGGCACGGCGACCGGGACGGCGACGGGCTGCGTGCCAAACTATTCGTGTCGCCTGCAGATCTACATTAACAATTGCTGTTTTGGCTATATTGTGGGGATCTGCGACATCTGCAGCAGCTTGTACACCGTGTACGGCAACGGCAAGGCCGTGTTGATTGCGACTGGAAAGGTCTGCAGTCCGTCGACGTAATCTGCGGTGCTGTCCAGGCCGGCAATTGCCGTTCCGCGATTCGGGGAGGGAGCCTGGAACGGGCTCCCCTTCCCGAACCGCAGCGGCAGACACCTCTTTCAGATGGTCACGCACGGGATCGATCGATGTCTCCACGACGTGTCCGCAAACTCGGCTTCACGGTGATCGAGCTGCTGGTGGCCATGGCGGTCATCGGCGTGCTGGCGGCCCTGCTGATGCCGGCCGTGCAGTC
>JBLMWR010000740.1:0-7061 GCA_050257335.1 Deltaproteobacteria bacterium
ATGAAATCCTTCAGAATTCAGGAAGCGAACTGTGCGGCGCTTCCGGGATGCGATCGCTGCACAGGCGTTGTGCGATCGTGACGGGCAGACGTTCACCCTGCCCCGGCTTCTCCCGGAATGATCCCGAACCTGCGCGCCGCCTCGTAATTCGGCTCGCCGGTAAATCGAAAGCCCGCCGTGAGCCGATGCAGGGCCGCGCTGCGGTTGAACGCTGCAAACTGGCCGCTGTGCCTGGCCCCGAACGAAACGCCGCGATGCATCGTCCACAGCCTCGAGCCGGCCCGGTGCCCGATCATCGCCGGATGCGAAGTCCTCGAGCAGTACCGCTTCCCCGTGGCGACGAACATCCCGGCCACGAATTCGCTGAGCGCATTGCCGATGCCGACTCCCTGAAAATCGGGCAGGCACACCGTGCGGTGCTCGGCCCAGTAGCCGCCGCCGGGGTCGGGCCGGTGAATGACCGCCGTGAACGCGGCCGGGCGCAGCGTTCGATCGCGAAGAGGCAAGCCGCGCCCCGGCCCTGCCGCGCGAGGAGGGTTTTCGGGACGCTCGTTGTACGTGTGCGCCTGAATCGCGCTCGACTCTTCGCACCCCTCCACCACAAACGCCACAAAACATCTCGCCGCCCTGCTCAACTCGTTGCTCAAATAATGATGCTGCTTGAACAGGGCCCAGGCCTTTCGATGCACGCGGGCAATTTCGAGCTCGACAGGAGGCCTGCCCGCGCCGTGGCGCGGCCCCTGCCCGTCGTCCTGGATCGAGCCTCGCTGTTCGCGTCCTCGAAGACTCCTCCACTGAAATTCGTTCGCCGCCGGATCGAAAACCCAGTCGGGCTGCAGCCAGTCGATGATGTCGTAATGGCACGACACGGCCACCAGCCGGCGACCCTGTTCCTTTTGGCCGCGCCGGCGAATCGTCTTCGCAATCGCCGCCGAGCCGATCCGGGCCACGGTGCGATCGACGACCGACGTAAATTCGTCGATCACCGCCA
Source organism: Deltaproteobacteria bacterium (assembly GCA_050257335.1). GTDB lineage: Bacteria > Planctomycetota > Planctomycetia > Planctomycetales > Planctomycetaceae > JACQFH01. Next base: position 992 of record JBLMWR010000740.1, read on the forward strand.
GGTCGGGTTTCTCGGCCAGGGCCCGGGCGATCGTCACCCGGAACTGTTCGCCGTTCGACAATACCCGAAACGGACGCAGCCAGCTCGGCGGACTCGAAAACCCGACGCTCGAGAGCAGACCCACGACCTCTTTGATGCCCATCGACGGGGGAAAGGCGTCGATAATCGACTGGTCGGCGGGCCAGTTGAAGCCGTCTATCATCGACTCGCGAAACAGTTCCCGCGCCAGCGTGCTCTTGCCGCAGCCGGAGGGGCCGACGATCAGGCCGATCTGCCAGTCCCGCTCTTCGAGCGGCAGCGTGGCCTCCCAGCGGACTTCGCTTTTTTCCACGGGAGGAACGTCGAACATCCCTTCGAGCTGCCTGACCCGCGGCGTGCGGAGGATCGGGATCGACCTGAAACATGTCACATGCGGCATGATGAACTCCTGTATGAGAAAACCCTGAAAGCGGGTTTTCTCATACACTGTCCCCCTGGTTCGATTTTTTCACAGCCTCTGACCACTGCCGATTCCCTACACCACCAGCGCCCGGCACTCGATTCCCCGCGTTTCGAACTCTTCGAGAAGTGCGAGCTGCTGCTGTTCCGAGTCGCAGTTGACGATGACCGCGTAGCGGGTCTCGAGATTCGGATCGGCCGGCGGCCTGGTTTCGTCCGCCGCGACGGCCCCGGCGTCGTCCGCAACCCGCGAGAGCACGTGCCGGAGCGCTTCGCTTCCGGTTTCAATTCCCGCGAGAAGCTCGTTCAGTTTTCCCGCGTCGGCGTCCGCCAGCGCCGCCAGCGGATCGAGAGTCGCCAGGAGCTTGTCGGCCTCGGATTCATCCACGTCGAGCACGAGCACCGGAACCATCGTGTCAGGAGTCGTCTCGGCCCGCAGGTGCCCGTCGATGAGAACCAGCCCTCCTTCCGGCGTCTCGCGGGCAAGGAGTGCGTCGGCGTACCCCACCTCGGCAAGGATCCCTTTCAGGGCGTCCTGTTGAGCTTTGGGATGTGTTCGCCAGTTTTTCGGATTCGGCGCCAGCTCCGCCGCCCGCACGCGGCGCAGCTCTTTGATGCGGTCGCGGATTTTCATAATCCAGCATCCCCGGGGCAAAAAATCGTTTCCCCCCCTTCATCAGCGGGGGAGAAGAACTCCGGCCATGTCAAAATCGAGGATCGATCCACCATCAAGTCACCGCCAGCTCCCGTTCGGCGTCCTCCTCGGTCTCGGGAGCGTACAGCTCGCGAAGGCGCGGCGTGATCATCTTGACCGGCTCGGGAGTTCCCAGGGTGCGTTCGGTCCGGCACTCCTCGCGCCATTCGCGGCGCAGGGCGTCTTCGTAACACGTCCGGCACTCGCCGCTCCCGGGCAACGCCGGCCGCCCGCATTCGCAGAACACGATTTCACGGAAGAGAAAGGGCATGATGGTCTTATTCCAGAAGTGTGTTAATTCCCGGCAAGGACCCGGCAGATTTCGGACTCACGTGGTCGAGTGGCCCGGCCGCCCACGTTTCCGACTCATGCCGCCGCAGGATTCGCCGCGGGTGGGCTGGCCGGCGGCGCGCTCGTGGCCGTCGCCGGACCGGCGATCGTCACCACGTGCCCGGAAGGAACCGCCGGCAAACCCGCCGCCGGCGCACCTGCCGACTGCATCGCCTGTGCCCCGGCAGCCACCAGCGGGAACAGATGTCCCAGATTGGCGCTGCCGAGCACCCCGGCGATGTTCGCCAGCGCCGGATTCACCGCCAGATGCGGCAGGAGTTGCAGCGTGGGAAGCGCGAGGCCGTTCTTCGCGATCGATCCGAACAGGGGACTGGCGCTCAATACCGATTGCGCGTCGGCCGCCAGTTGACCGGCCGCCTGCGCCGGATCGCCCGACGCAAACGCGGCCACGGCGTCATTGGCCAGTTGCTGCAGCGCCTTGGCCTGCGCCGGGTCCTTGAACGCCGAATCGAGCATGTTCTGAAACACCGTCGCAAATTCCGCGGCAAGCTGCTTGGGATCCTTGAAGACGTCGGCCAGTCCCTTGATTTCCCGAAAAGCGCCCGCCAGATCGCCGACCGCCAGGCCATCCAGAATCTTCGGCGTGTGCACGAGACCGGCTTTCGACATGGCTTTCGACGTGTCGATGGCCCACTGTTTCCAGTGCGCCTCCCATTGCTTGACGTTGAAGAACAGCGAGCCGATCACAAACGCCGCGACGCCGGCCGCGGCCAGGCCCAGGGGGGAGGTCAGAAGTTCATTGAGAGATTCCATGGTTTCTCCAGATACGAGGGTTGAGGGTGTGTGGGATTTGGGACTGGGGATTTGGGATCGGGGACTGGGAAGTGAGGAAGTCACGGAGTCGGGGAGTGGAGGAGTGAACAGGTTGAGGGCGCGCACGATGGCGGCGGATCTCCATGTCCGCACTCGCCCATTCCCCATTCCCCGATCCCCCCTCCATCACACCCCCGCCGCGCGCTTGAATTTCCACGCGAAGCCCGCGAACAACCCCGCGCTCGCGATGACCGCCGCGGGCACGAGGCTCGCCTTCTTTTCCGCCGGAGCCGGCGCCTCGCGGAGCACCGCCGGAACCTCCTCCTTCGGCGGCTCTTCGTCCCGGCCGGGGACGGGATGCAGCGGCAGGCACCGGCCGTCGGGACAGTGCCGCTGAATCTCCCGGCGGATCGAATGCGTCAGCGCATGCGGATGTTTCCCCAGGTCGGGGCCCGATTCGCGGTACACCACCTGGCCGTTGGCCCGCTCGACGATGAGACACGGAGTCACGTCCACCAGCGGACGGAACTTCGCGCAATCGGTCTGGTCGGTGGTGATCAGGTGCCAGTGCGTCTGATGTTTGAGCGAGATCAGGAGCGGTTCGGTATGAAACATGGCCTCGGCCCGGCGCTCTTCCGGCACGCTCTGCCAGCCGCCGCGCAGAATCAGGATCGTATGCCACTGATTGCCGTCTTCGGGGAGATCGATCACTCGCTCTTCTACGGTGACGACCGGAGCAGCCGGTCGCTCACCGAAGGCGATGTCCGCTTCGAGGTCAGCCAGCCGCTCGTCACAGCGGTGCGTCATGCGCCCCGTGTTCCACAGGGCTGTCGCGCTGAGCGCCAGCGCAGCCAGAGTGCTTGTCAAGGTCAACGGTTTCATCTTGTGCTCCTTGGGATTGGGGGTCAGTGAAAAAGTGAACTCGGACTTGCGGTCATGCCACACGCGGCACGAATCGACGTTCGACGTCGTGAAAAGGCGCGCGCCGCGTCAGCTCTTGAGTGCGAGGCCGGCGACTGCACCCTTCCCCGCGCGGGCCGGCCCTCGCCGGAATGGCCTCTTCGCGCCGGCGAATGTCTCCCGACGTTTTTCGCGATTGCGCACCTCTTCGCGCACCACCCACGGCTCCGGCGGCGGGGGCGTTCCGACGGGAGTGACGGCCCAGCCGCCGCTCTGCTTCCAGTCGCGCAAAAACGCGGCGCGCGGCCGGCGCTGGACGTGCTCGGGGAAGTTGCTGTCGAGAATCTGCGCGTGCTGCCGGTCGAGGCCCACGAGGTTCACCATGTGCGTCCCGTTCTGGACGACGACCGCCGCCCCGCGCCGCGTGCGAATCGCCCATTCCAGAAAGGCCTCGTCTCCCGAGCGCGTCTCGGCGAAGCGCACGCCGGCACCGTCGAGCTTGGCAGCCAGGCCCTCCGCCGTTTCGCCGTTGCCGTACCGGGCGGCCCACCAATCGGCGAGGTCGTGCCGCCCCTGCCAGTGCCAGAGGTGGACCACCGCCGCGTGCACGCACGACCCCTGTCCGCGGTCGCCGATCCAGTTGCGCCGACGCCACGCCGGCGGGATGTCGATCTGCCGCAGCGTCCGGATGATCCGGCGAACCGCCGGGGCCACGTGGAGGAGCGTGGCCGCCGGCGGCGCCGCGGGGCCCGGGGGGGCGGCCACCGCGGCAATACCGGATGTGAGCAGCGACAAGAGCAGCGCGCGTTGCACGGGGGTCATGCCCGACACTCCTTGCCTGTGAGCCTTTTGATCGTTCGCGGCGCGCCGTACGTTCCGCACCGCCGCACTTCGCGGACCAGGCTCGCCGGGTTGTAGAGGCTGGGATTCGAGAGCGGCAGGCGGTGCAGCCGCATCAGCGCCGCGGCGCACAATTCGGAACAGAACAGGCTCTCCAGATCGGGATACGGCATGAGGGCCGTCCACTTGAACAGCCGCGTGCCGCTGATGAGCGCCCCCCGCAGGTCGTACGGCTCGCTGGCCACGTGCAGCAGCCAGTCGCGGAGCAAATCGACTTCGCGCGCGCTCAGCCGCCAGGCCGGCATCAGCCGCAAAAGCGCCACGTTTCCCGGATAGCCGGTGATCCGCGACATCGGCTCGTGCGCCTGCACCCCCGCGATGCACTTCCCCGTCAGCGCGCACGGTTCGTCACACAGCGTCGTGCTCTCGAAGAGGAGCGCGCTTGCAGTACCGCCGTCAGGCGGTCGCGCAGCGCCGGCATGACCGCCTGAAGGCGGTACTGCGAGCGCATGCGGGCACACAATCCCCACGTGGCTCGGCCCGCGCGTGGCCCATTCGATGACGCGGCTCGAAAGATCGCGGCCGTAGAAAATCAGCAGATCGCCCGGCTCGAAGTGCATCAGCGGTTCCTTTCCGTAACGACTTCCAGGCGCGTGATGCGCGTTTCGTGGTCGGCGGCCTGCTTCTTCAGCAGCGTCTGGTCGCCCGCCAGGTCGTCGATCCGCTGCAGGATCCGCCCGGCGCGAATCCACATCGCCGTCATCCACGCGACGAAGCCCCCGATCGAGCCGATCGCCGTGATCCATTCGCCCGGTCCCATGTGCATCTCTCCCTGTTTCGCGAAACCGCAAGCGTGGCTGGCGTGCGCCGCGGCGTGCGTCTGCGTCCGGCGACCGCCGGACGCTCGCGGTTTCGCGAGAATCCCGTTTCTTCCAAAGCGCAAACAAAAAACCCGCCGAGAAGCTGACGCCGGACCGCGCACGCTCGTGGTGCAAGATCCGGCGTCAACTCCTCGACGGGCTGTCGCGTTTTTCGCGTGGGCCGTCAGTGCCGAGGGATGGCTCTGCCGTCAGGCGGCAGGCACAGTTGACATAGTTTTATTATTCCATCCGATTCGTGAAATCGTCAACGCGAATTTCGCGACCCTTTTCCAGATTCGGAAATCTGGAAAAAAACCGCGCGATTCCGGCTGAAACCAATACGAAGACAGCGCCGAAAAGCGCCGAAACGGCAAAAAAAATTCTCGCGGAAGGCGTTTTTTTCGCGCGTCGACACCGGGATTCGGAGACGCCGGGAAGAGCCTGCAGCGCAATCGTCGATCGTTCGACACGCACGCCCGGACGATTCGCGGCGTCGATGTTTCCGCTTCCGACCGCCGCGCGGTTCTCGTGCAACCCTTTCAGGGTTGAGAATGACGCAAGAAGTTTGGAGCGTCGGTCGGATGACCTGCGGAATCCGCCGACGGAGCCGCGAGGGCGTTCCGGCTGTCCGATTTGTGATTAGCGAGCTACAGGATCGGGTAGCGCGGGGGCAGCGCAGGATCTGGTTCAATAGGTCTCCCCGGCTCCCACCCGTAACTGGGATTCATTCCGACAACCGCCGGGGGTAGACTTGGAGGCATGGCCGCGAGCGATCCCATAACGTCCGAGTCTCAGCGCCTTTCGGGCGTGCTTCGACGGTTTTTGCGAATCGCCGTGGCGACCTTGCTTGTTGTGGGTCTGGGATACGGCGTCTGGACAGCCCGGCGTCGGACAGAGGAGAAGACAGCAGCGGACTCCTTAAAGTACGCGCTTTTGGGCCTTTGGAATTACAACGACGCGCATGGGTGCCTGCCGACTGCCGTGCTTACCGACGACGCCGGGAGGCCGCGCGCAAGCTGGCGGTTCTTGATCTCAAACTACATCGACGCAACCAACTGGTATATCCCGGACAAGACCAGACCCTGGATTCGCCCCGATAAAACGGAAATCGACGTCCATGTGGCCGGAGAATCGGCGAGTCTTTTTACCTTCGGCGAAATGTCTGCTGGCGGCGCGACAAGAATCGCTGCGATAACCGGGCCGGGGAGTGCGTTTGATGAGGACAATCGCTGTT
>JBLMWR010000741.1:0-6253 GCA_050257335.1 Deltaproteobacteria bacterium
GGATGGCGACCCCGTTACGGTCGCCGAAGAGAGGGACTCATGCATCTATCCTGTGTGTCACCTGCCCCCCCGTGCGCCCCATTACGAACTGGGGGAAAAGTAGCAGGTATGCGCCGTGGGCCGTTCGCGGCGAGTGTCGCTGGCCCTGTCGGAGACGTGTGACGCGGATGCGCCTGTCACCCGCAACAGCGGCTGCGGCACGCGGAGCGCACCTGCTGCGTGCAAACGCTATGGCGGTGGCCCGAGTGGTCTCCAGACCCATGGCTCTTTCTGTTCATTGCAGAGATCGTTCCCGCCCCATCCCCAGTTCTCATTTGCCGCGCCCAGCTTTGCATACCAGCGAACGGCGCTGTCCAGGGGGCCGGCATAGTCATCCCTCAAGCAGCACCGGCTCACAGGCCGGTAGATTACGGTGACGGCGCGCGTCCCGGCATTCAGCCGACCGCTGATCCAGCACGCCGGCCCGAAGCTCAGTGAATATCCCGCCAGCACCGCGACCAGGGCCACGGTGATCCAGAATCCGGCGGTGGGTTTGCGGGGGGAGGTCATGCGCAGGATTTCAGCCGGGGCAGGCGAGGGACAGCAGGTCAGCATCGTGGGCGGCGATGGCACGGCAGGCACCAACACGCTACCGTGGGGTGAATGCTCACTTGGATTTTGCGATCCGCCACATGGAGCAGTACTTGTTCCACGCTCTGTCCGACACCTCGGACCGTGCCATAAGCCACCGCAGCGGATCGTATACCGGATCAATGAAAATGACCGCCGAACAGGCAACGTCGCTAAGCCATAAGTATGGCCCGATCGACAGCGGATACACCACCAGCACCAAAAACAGGGCGATGGTGATCCACGGCCAGACAGGCTTCTTCCGTTCGTCTTCCATTCCAACATTCTATCGGGGGGGAGGCGGTGGAGGGAATCGGAAAGTGCACCACCACCCTCCAAAGAATCGAGTTGACTTTGCGAAAGTGAAACGTCAAAATCAGGGTTCAAAGAAGTGCTGCTCATGACGGGCGGCGGAATGTGGTTATGACAGCCCCTGAGCGCGGATTTCGCGCTGCAGGGGCTTTTTTATTGGTCGCGTGTTCATCGTCAGGAAGCGCCCGCCATGCCGTGGGAACCGATCGTCAAATCCGCTCGCGACTGGAAGGTCGCGCCGAATGTGCCGGACTACGAGTGGTTCCGCGCCGATTTCCAGTGGGAGCAGGCGCGGGCCGAGCTGGACGGTCTCCCCGGGGGGCGGGGGCTGAATATCGCGCATGAGGCGGTTGATCGGCACGCCGCGGGGAAGAACCGCAACCGCGTGGCGCTCCGCTGGCTGGGCAAGGCGGGCCAGTCGCGCGACATCACTTACGACGAGCTTTCGCAGCTGACCAACCGCTTTGCGAACGTGCTGCAGAGTCTGGGAGTCGGCGCCGGCGAGCGCGTCTGCGTTCTGTCAGGTCGCGTCCCGGAGCTGTATATCGCCGCCCTGGGGACCCTGAAGAACCGCTGCGTCTTCGGCCCCCTTTTCTCTGCCTTCGGGCCCGAGCCGTTGCGGGCACGTCTGACGATCGGCACGGCGAAAGTCCTGGTGACGACGGAATCGCTCTATCGCAAAAAAGTGGCCGGTTTGCGCGAGGCACTTCCTTTCCTCGAGCACGTGCTGCTGATCGGCGATGACCAGCGGCCGACGAACACGCCGGGCACGCGGGACCTGGCGACCCTGATGGAGCAGGCCGGCGACCGCTTCACGATTCCACCGACCGATCCCGAGGACCTGGCCCTGCTGCATTTCACGAGCGGCACCACGGGGACTCCCAAGGGGGCCATGCACGTGCACAATGCCGTGGTGGCGCACCACATCACCGGCAAACTCGCCCTCGACTTCCATCCCGACGACATCTTCTGGTGCACCGCCGATCCCGGCTGGGTGACGGGGACGTCCTACGGCATCATCGCTCCGCTGACCAACGGGATAACGAGCATCATCGACGAGGCGGATTTTGACGCCGAGCGGTGGTACGGCATTCTGCAGAAACACAAGGTCAGCGTGTGGTACACGGCTCCGACGGCGATCCGGATGATGATGAAAGTCGGCGCCGAAGTCGTCCGCAATTACGACCTCGGGGCGCTGCGATTTCTGGCGAGCGTCGGCGAGCCCCTCAACCCGGAGGCCGTCGTGTGGGGGCGCGAGGCGTTCGGGATCCCCTTTCACGACAACTGGTGGCAAACCGAAACGGGGGGCATCATGGTCGCGAACTACCTGAGCATGGAGATCCGCCCCGGCTCGATGGGTCGGCCGCTCCCGGGGGTCGAAGCCGCCATCGTCGAGAAGACCGAAGACGGCGCGGTGCGGGTCATCGAGCAGCCGGACGTTCAGGGGGAGCTTGCCCTGCGGCCGGGGTGGCCCTCGATGTTTCGCGGGTACTGGAACGAGCCGGAGCGGTATCGAAAATGTTTTGCCGGCGGCTGGTACCTCACCGGCGACCTGGCGCGGCGCGACCGCGACGGTTATTTCTGGTTCGTGGGGCGCAAAGACGACGTGATCAAGACCTCCGGACACCTGATCGGCCCCTTCGAGGTCGAAAGCGTGTTGCTCGAACACAAGGCGGTCGCCGAAGCCGGAGTGATCGGCAAGCCCGATCCGGCGGCATACGAAATCGTCAAGGCCTTCGTCTCGCTCAAGCCGGGTTTTGAACCCGGCGACGAGCTTCGCCGGGAACTGATGGCGTTCGCCCGGGTGCGGCTGGGGGCGGTCGTGGCCCCCAAGGAAATCGTCTTCATCCCCTCCCTTCCCCGAACGCGCAGCGGCAAGATCATGCGACGGCTGCTGAAAGCGCGGGAGCTGGGGCTCCCGGAGGGAGACACCTCGACGCTGGAGACCGGATGACATGAACACGGTGGCCACGGCCGGACGCATCAACTGCTCGCGCGAGCACGCGCTGAAGCTGCTCTTCGAAATGATCCGTATCCGGCGGTTCGAAGAGAAATCCGCCGAGTTGTACGGGCTCGGCAAAATCCGCGGATTCCTGCACCTGTACATCGGCGAAGAAGCGGTCGCCGTCGGCGCCCTGCAGTCTCTGACTCCCGACGACGCCATCGTCTCGACCTATCGGGAACATGGCCACGCTCTGGTGCGGGGAATTCCGGCGGGTGCTGTCATTGCGGAAATGTACGGCAAGGCCAGCGGCTGCTGCCGCGGTCGCGGCGGCTCGATGCACCTCTTCGACGCCGGTCGCCGACTCTACGGCGGCAATGCCATCGTCGGCGGGGGGCTGCCACTGGCGGTCGGGCTGGCCCTGGCAGACAAAATGCAGGACCGCCAGCGCGTCACCGCCTGCCTCTTCGGCGACGGCGCCGTGGCCGAAGGGGTCTTTCATGAATCGCTGAACCTGGCGGCCTTGTGGAAGCTGCCGGTCCTCTTTCTCTGCGAGAACAACCGCTACGCCATGGGGACGGCCATCGAAAGGCATCAGTCGCTGATCGACATTCATCAGAAGGCGGCAGGGTACGGCATTCCTGCCGAGGTGGTGGACGGCATGGACGTCCTGGCCGTCGAAAAGGCGACGGAGCTGGCGGTGGACACCGTGCGGAGCGGCGCCGGTCCCCACCTGCTGGAGGCCCGCACGTATCGGTTCCGGGCGCATTCCATGTACGACGCCGAGCTGTATCGCACCAGGGAGGAGGTGGAACAATGGAAAAAACGCGACCCGATCAGCCTGTTCGTGGCGCAGCTCCGCGAGGCCGCGCTGCTGACCGACGCCGACCTGGCGACGATCGAAGCCCGAGTCGCCGCCGAGATCGACGAGTCGGTGGCCTTTGCGGAGATCGGCCCGTGGGAACCGCCGGAGGATTTGACGAAGGATGTTTATACGCCAGCGGAGGCGGCGTCATGACCAGGATCACCTATCGCGAAGCGGTGCGGGCGGGGCTGCGGGAAGCGCTGCAAGCCGATCCGCGGGTCTTCCTGATGGGGGAAGACGTCGGGCGCTACGGCGGCTCGTATGCCTGCAGCAAGGGGTTCCTTGACGAATTCGGACCCGAGCGAATTCGCGATACGCCGCTCTCGGAAGGAACGTTCGTCGGCGCGGGCATCGGCGCGGCGCTGGGCGGAATGCGCCCCATCGTCGAAATCATGACGGTCAATTTCAGTCTGCTGGCGCTCGACCAGATCGTCAACAACGCCGCGACATTGCGGCACATGTCGGGGGGACAGGTGAGCGTTCCCCTCGTCGTGCGGATGGCGACCGGCGGGGGGCGGCAACTGGCGGCGCAGCATTCCCACAGCCTCGAAGTCTGGTACGCGCACATCCCGGGGATCAAGGTGGTCGCCCCCGCGACGGTCACCGATGCCCGCTACATGCTGCGACTGGCCCTCCGCGACCCCGACCCCGTTTTCATCTTCGAGCACGCCATGCTGTACCCGATGGAGGGCGAACTCGAGGAGAATCCTCCTGCGATGACGCTCGACCGGGCCGCCCTCCGCCGCCCCGGTCGCGACGTCACGCTTGTCACGTATGGCGGCTCGCTGGGAAAATGCCTGCAGGCGGCCGAGCATTTATCGGGCAAGGGCGTCGATTGCGAAGTCATCGACCTGCGTTCGCTGCGGCCGCTCGACATGGAAACGATTTTGCAATCCGTCGCCAAAACGCATCGTGTTGTTATCGTGGACGAAGGCTGGAGGACGTGCAGCCTGGCGGCCGAAATCAGTGCCCAGATCGTGGAGCGCGGTTTTTACGATCTCGACGCCTCCATAGCACGGGTCTGCAGTGCCGAAGTCCCGATGCCTTACGCGAAGCACCTCGAAGACGCCGCCCTCCCGCAGCCCGAACGAATCATTGCCACCGTGCAGGAGCTGCTGGCCCGCCATGACTGAGTTCAAAATGCCCAGCCTGGGAGCCGACATGGAAGCCGGCCTGCTCGTCGCCTGGCAGAAACAGCCGGGAGACGCGATTCACCGCGGGGACCTCATCGCCGAGGTCGAGACCGACAAGGGAATCATCGAGATCGAGGCCTTCGTCAACGGCGTCCTGGACAAGGTGCTCGTGCCGGTCGGCCAGAAAGTCCCCGTGGGGACCGTCCTGGCGCTCATCCGCGATGACGGCGCTGCCGCGGCTGCCGTCGCGCCGCCAGCCCGCGCACCTGGCGCAAAGGAAAAGGAGGCCGCCCCCCCTGCCCCCGCACCTCCCGCTCCGTCGCCGCGCCCCCCGCAGGATCTGAGCCGGCTGCCGATGTCTCCCTCCGCGCGGCGGCTGGCGCGGGAACTGGGCGTCGATCCAACGACGGTCCACGGGACCGGGCCCGGGGGTGCGATCACGCGGGAGGACATCGAGCGCGCCGCCGCCGTTGCACGACGCGGCGAAACCGCAGACCTGGCGGCGACGCCCGCGGCCCAGGCGGGAGCGCCGGTTGCCGCGGTACCGCCTGCGCCGCCTGTGCAGCCCCCTGCCCCGGCGACTCCTGCTGACCGCCTGGCGCGGATGCGGCAGACGATCGCGGCGGCCATGTCCCGCTCCAAGCGCGAGATTCCTCATTACTATCTGAGCACCACCATCGACATGCACCCGGCGCTGGAGTGGATGACCGGAGAAAACCTGACGCGGCCGGTCACCGAACGATTGCTGTATGGCGTGCTGCTGCTGAAGGCCGTGGCGCTGGCCTTGCGCGAAGTCCCCGAGCTCAACGCCGTCTGGGAGCAGGATCATCCCGTCCTCAAGCCGGCCATCAACGTGGGAGCGGCGATCTCGCTCCGCCAGGGGGGACTCATCGCCCCGGGCATTCACGACACCGACCAGAAAAGCCTCGATCAGTTGATGACGGAATTCCGCGATCTCGTGAACCGGGCCCGCGCCGGAAGGCTCCGCAGCTCCGAACTCTCCGACCCCACCATCACCGTCACCAGCCTCGGAGACCAGGGGGTCGAAGCGGTCTTCGGCGTCATTTATCCGCCGCAGGTGGCGATTGTCGGTTTCGGCAAGGTGGTCGAACGCCCCTGGTCGATCAACGGCGGGCTTTTGTCGCGGCGGGTTCTCACCGCCACTCTTTCGGCCGATCACCGCGTCAGCGACGGCCACCGCGGTGGTCTGTTCCTGGCCGCCGTCGACCGCCTGCTGCAGGAGCCGCAGAAACTATGAGCGACGACGAAATCCGCAGCGCGGCACTCCGCCTGCTCGGCAACATCGCCCCGGAAGCAGACCCCGCCGAGCTTAAGCCCGGCGTCAGCTTCCGCGATCAGCTCGACATCGATTCGATGGACCTGCAGAATTTC
>JBLMWR010000742.1:0-2626 GCA_050257335.1 Deltaproteobacteria bacterium
GCCTTCACTTTCTTGTCTCGTTTGGGAGGTCCCGCGAATGCAGCGTTGCCGGCGGTCATCACGAGCAGCAGGGCGAGAAAGACGGTCGAAGGAAATTGTTGAGGCTGAATGCGTAATGTCCAGAGCATCGGTCGTCGCTCCTGCCAGGGGAGGGAAATCCAACGATCATTCGACGATATCACATCCCAATCTGCAAGCGTTCGGCCTCTTGCAATCCATTGCAAACGGTTCAAATTTGCGCGGCAGACAAAGAATTCAAGCAGGTCAATCGGTAACCCAGTGCCACGTCAATGGAAACGGCAACGCACAGACGGAAAAGGAGTAACCACGAAATCTCCGAAAGACAAAAAATGCGACGAGTTGGCCAAGGTCGATTCCGTCAGAGAGCGGTCTGCCTCGGGATTCGCCTTGATGGGCGTTCACTCGCGGTTCGTCACTCTTTTCGACGATTTCGCGTGTTTCGTGGTTCACCAGACAGATAACCACGAATCCCGGCGCGCCGGGGCGGCAGCACGAATGAACAAGTCTCTCGCCTTACAACAGAACGAAAATTTTTTAGCCGCAAAGGGCGCCGAGGCCGCAGAGAGCTACGATCGAAGCCTTCTTTTTTCTCTGCGACCTTGGCCTTCTCGGCGGTTGAGTTAGATTCTTTCCTGACGAATTCGATTCTTTGGTTCCGGCCGCAGGCCGGGCTAAGTCATCCGCGGTTAAATTCGCAATGCTTCCGGGCGGAAGCCGGCCCGGCCCACTCACGGTGGGCACGCCACGATGGCTGCCGTCGCTTGTATTTTGTATTTTGTCGTTCGACATTCAAGTTTTCAGTTTCTCATGTATCTGGCCGCGAAGGATCGATCTTGGATGTTTCGCTGATGGCGACCTGCCTGGGGGACGTGATGCGTCCCGAGGCGGCGGTGGCGACGGTGCGGCTCCTGCGCCGGCTCGGGATCACGGTCCATTTTCCCGAAAAGCAGACCTGTTGCGGCCAGCCCTTTTACAACAGCGGTTTCCTGAGCGGGGCCCGCGACCTGGCCCGTCATACGATCGAAGTCTTTGCCGGCGATCGAGCCGTCGTCGTCCCCTCGGGGTCATGCGCGGCGATGGTGAAGATCGAATTTCCACATCTGTTTCACGACGATGCTCCGTGGCGCGAACGGGCTGCCGAACTTGCCGCCCGCACCTTTGAACTCAGCGACTTTCTCGTCAACCGCCTGAAAGTCATCGACGTGGGAGCGAAATTCCGGGGCAAGGTCGCCTATCACTACGCCTGCCATCTCCGCGGGTTGGGGCTCAAGGACGAGGCGGAAACACTCATCCGGGCCGTCGAGGGGGTCGAATACATGCCGCTCGAACAGCAGGATCAGTGCTGCGGTTTCGGCGGCTCGTTCGCCGTGCGGTATCCCGAGATTTCGGGAGCGATGGTCGGAGACAAAGTCGCCTGCATCACGAGCTCGGGGACCGACGTCCTCGTCAGCACCGACACCGGGTGCCTCATGAACATCGGCGGCGCGCTGCACCGGCAGAACAAAGCCATCCGGATCATGCACCTGGCCGAGCTGCTCGATTGCCGCTAGATCTCCGCCGCGAAGCGCTCGCGGAAGTGCACGAGACGGCGATCGCCGCGGGGCCGGGCCTGCAGTTCTTCGGCGGCGGCGGAGACGATCGCGGCGTCGATGTGCACGGCCTGGTCGGCCATTCCCGCCAGAAGCGCCAGGTCGCACAGGCGATTCAGGTCGCGCGGGATGCCGCCCGTCTCGTCAAACAGCCGGCCGAGCGCGGACTGGTCGAACAACGGCCGATCGGCGCCCGCGCGCGCCAGAAGGGTTTCGACGTACTGCCGGGTGTGCTCGCGGTCGAGTGGCGGCAGCTCGATCCGCAGGTCGGCGATCTCCCGCAAAGTCTGCCCCAGCCCGGCCAGTCTTTCGCCGGCGACACCCAGAACGAGCGTCAGACCGGAATCTCCACCCCACGCAAGATGCTGCAGGCGTTCGATACGCGAGACGCAATCGGCATGAGCGCGATCGAGGTGATCGAAAATCAGGGTGAGCGGAACATCTGCGTAACAGTTGGCCAGCACGCGGTCGTGCAAGCGGCGCCAGAGGTTGTATTGCGAATCGTTGATGCCGGGGGAAAGTCCCAACGCCGCGAGTACCTCCCAAAGCATTTCGCGGCCGCTGCATCCCAGCAGGTCAACCAGGGCGACCGCCGCGCCCGAGCGCGCGATTTCGCGCCGCAACAGCTCCAGCACGAGCGATTTGCCGGTTCCGGCCGGTCCCGAGAGCACGCCGCAGCGGCGGTGCTGCTCGACGAGATACATCAGCCGCGCCAGCGCCTCTTCATGTCCCGGACTGTCGTAGAACCAGCGCCCCTCGAGCGTGTTCTTAAAAGGACTTTCCGTCAGCCCCCAGTAATTCGCGTACATGGATCGGTTGTCCCTGCCAAGACCGTCAGCCCCACGCTCCGACACGAGCGCTTTCTTTGATATAATCGTCCGGCGCACAATCGAGACATCACCGGCAGTTCGGAAATCACCTGCGGGAACAGCGCAATCCTTTCCAAAATAGCGCGTTGCGTCGCCTGGGGCCCTGCTGAGTTTTTCACGAGAGAACTGATGCCGCGACGTTTTTTC
>JBLMWR010000743.1:0-3156 GCA_050257335.1 Deltaproteobacteria bacterium
GCCTGGAATCGTCGCGCGGATTTCCGGATGCCTGGCGCGGGAAGGGGTAGACATCACCCACCTGCGCGGCACCCGGCGTGAAGACAGCCGGTCGTTCGAGCTGGTCTTCGAACTGGCGGTACCGGCCGGCGTCGAAGGGGCCCCGCTGCAAAGCGAGCTCGAGCAGCTTGCTTCATCATTGGGATTATCCGCCCGGCTGGAGCGTGCGGCCGATTAAAGCTCGGGGTACATCGCCCCGCTAATGGACGCCGACCACCGATAACTGCGGGCGGCGCTGGTGCGTCTGCACCAGGCTCTCGAGCTGCCGGTCGATCAGTTCCAGACGCCGCGAAATCTGTTCCTTCCGGTCCGACCAGCGTTCCTGCCACTCGTGGAACTGGTCTTCGACGACCTGTTGGGTCGTCCGGGTCTGATCGAGGTTCTGGTGCAGTCGCAGCAGCGATTCGCCAAGGCGTGATTTGTAAGTTCGTCGAATATCTTCGGTCGCGCCGTGTTCGCAAAGGGGCATATCTTCTCCAGGAAGTTGCAGCCGCGTGCCGGGCCCGTCATCAATCAACAGATGCAAAATTGGCTAAAAGAGCATCGACAATGCAGCGCGGGCGGCTTGAGGAGAATGCGCACGCGGCATAATTGCCGTCCTCTGTGCCGATCGCAGCGGATCGGGCGGAAATGCCGGTTGTGACAGAGGCAGTCGGCGGGGTTGCCCATCTCCCTCGTGACGCCTCGATTTTCCGATTCCCGACGCTGCATTTCGCCGGCGGCGACTGGAGAATATGATGTGTCGAGGGTCTTAAAAACCAAACCAGGGAGAAGGGCGGAATGCAGGCAGGCGACGCTCACAAGCGGGTCGGGTTCATCGGGGCCGGTAAAATGGCGACCGCACTGGCGCATGGGCTGTGCCAGACCGGTTTCACGACTCCCGACCGAATTGTGGCCAGCGACGTGTCGGCGGCGGCCCGGGAAGCTTTTGCCGCCAGCACACGCGCGCGCACGGTCGAATCGAATGCCGACGTGCTGGCCCACGGCGAAATCGTCGTGCTGGCGGTCAAGCCACAGCACTTCCGGCCTGTGCTGGGGGAATTGAAGTCCCATGTCGGGTTGCAGCATCTGATTGTCTCGATCGCCGCGGGAATCGCGCTCGAAACCATGGCGGCGGTTCTGGGGCGCGACCGCCGTCTCGTGCGGGTCATGCCCAACACGCCCTGTCTCGTGGGGACCTCGGCGTCGGCGTATTGCCTGGGCGGCGCGGCCAGCGTCGAAGACGGGCGGCTGGTCGCGCGGCTGCTCGACGCGGTGGGAATCTCGTTCGAGCTTCCCGAGCAATTGCTCGACAGCGTCACGGGGCTTTCGGGGAGCGGGCCGGCGTTCGTGTGCCTGGTGATCGAAGCCCTCGCCGACGGCGGCGTGAAGATGGGGCTGCCGCGCGACGTGTCGCTGAAGCTGGCGGCCCAGACGGTGCTGGGGACAGCCCGGATGGTTCTCGAGACCGGGCAGCATCCGGCGGCCCTGAAAGACGCAGTGGCCAGCCCCGGCGGGACGACGATCGCCGGTCTCCACGAGCTCGAACGCGGCGCCCTGCGGGGATGCCTGATGAGCGCGGTGGAAGCCGCCACGCTCAGGTCGCGCGAGCTCGGCTGCGAGCGGCACTCGTAGCGCGTGCGGCGTCACAGGGGCCCGCCGCCGCCAGATGGAAAAGCCGTCAATTCCCGCTTAATCGGCCGCACAGGCCAATGCCGCCCGGCATTTGACTCGCCCGCCGGGCGACGTAAGGTTGTGCACGGATTTTACGAGGGCCGTCCGGGATACCTCGGCATCCGGATTACCGTTTTCGGATTCTGTCAGACATTCGGCTTCCGGATTGCGTCATTGTCGGACGCGGCTGGTCCCATGAATCCGGATGACACCTTCCTGGGAGGCCCTTCCGTGCAGTCGCTTGAAACGCTGGTCCCTGAAGATTTGAATCTGCTGATCGGCGCCTCGGAATGCGGCGACGCGGCGGGCGCGACGGCCGAATCGTCGCGGCTGCTGGTGGAGCTGATCGCCCTGTCGGAAGTGGCGCGATCGTCGCAGGCGAACGACAACGGCGCCTTCGACGGCATCGTTTCGCCGGTCATTTTGCGAAAGCTGCTGGCGGCGCTGCATTTCCGCGATCTGGCCACCGTGCACCATTCCCGGCGCGTGTCGCAGCTCGCGGTGAACATCGCCCGGCACCTGCGCTGGGAAGCGGCCGGCCTGCAGCAACTGGAGATTGCGGCCCTGCTGCACGACGTCGGCAAGATCGGCGTTCCGGACAACATCCTGTTCAAACCGGGGAAGTTGAACGCGGAGGAGGCCGACCTGATGTCGCTCCACCGTTCCGTCAGTTTCGACGTGTTGCAGGCGGCGCGCGTCGATCCGCAGGTGATGGAGATTGTCATCCAGTCGCGGGATTTTTCGTGCGCGGCCGCACGACGCCCGGACCGCACCCCGGGGACGCTGCCTCAGGGCGCCCGCATCCTGTCGGTCGCCGACGCCTACGACTCGCTCCGCACCGATCAGGTGTTCCGCAAGGCCAAGTCGCATGACGAGGCGATGAAGATCCTGGTGGAAAATACGGGGACCCAGTTCGACGGCAATGTGATCAACGCCCTCACGCGGTGTGCCGCCGCCAGCGGCCTGTCCGTATCGCCCGACTATATTCCTCAAAACCGTCAGGCCGACGCGTCCGGGGTCTTCACCGATGCCCAGGAAGCCCGCGACGCCGACACCCTCTCGCGAATCTTCTCGCACCTGTACCTGCTCGAGAACCTCTTTGACGGGTTCTACATCGTCGACGCCGATCTGCGGTTTCTGGTCTGGAACGGCGGCATGCACCGGCTGGTGGGCCAACCGGCGAACAACCTGATCGACCGCGTGTGGACCAGCCGCACCATCTGCTACGCCGACGGCGACGGAAGCGAGCTTCTGGACGCCGACCTGCCGCTGCGACAGGCGCTCGATTCGCGGCGCCCGGCCTCCCGAAGCGTCAGACTTTTGAACGCCACGGGCAACTGGACCGACGTCGATCTGCAATCGGTCCCGCTGATCGACGGCTCAGGCCGGTTGAGGGGGGTCGCCGAGATCCGGCGCGACCGGCCGCGCAGCGAGAAGGGGCCGCACGAGTCTCGGGCGATGCCG
>JBLMWR010000744.1:0-3941 GCA_050257335.1 Deltaproteobacteria bacterium
GTCGCCGCCGTCGTCCCTCCCGGACCGCTCCAGAGCCTGCTCGTGGACGGCGTCGTCGCCGGCGTGGGAGCCGTGCTCGTTTTTCTTCCCCAGATTGCGATTCTGTTTCTGTTCATCGCCCTGCTCGAAGACTGCGGCTACATGGCCCGGGCCGCGTTCATCGTCGATCGGCTGATGACGAAAGTCGGATTGTCCGGGAAATCGTTCGTCCCCCTGATGTCGTCGTTTGCCTGCGCTGTGCCGGGCGTGATGGCCCCGCGCGTCATCGAGAATCGCCGCGACCGGCTGACGACGATCCTCGTCGCTCCGCTGATGAGCTGCTCGGCCCGGCAGCCGGTGTATTTTCTGATGACCGCGGCGTTCATCCCGGCCACGGCATATCTGGGTGGGTGGATCACGCTGCAGGGGATGGTGCTGTTCGGGATGACGTTTCTGGGCGCGGCAGTCGCCGTTCCGGTGGCGTGGATCCTGAAAAAGACCGTGTTTCGCGGAGAGACGCCCCCCTTTGTCATGGAGCTCCCCAGCTACAAATGGCCATCTCCCCGAATCGTGGCAAACCGGGTCTACGACCGGGCGAAAGCCTTCGTTGTGCGGGCCGGCACGCTGATCTTTGCGACCAACGTTCTGATCTGGGCAGCCGGCTATTTTCCCGGCGACCACCGCCGGGTCGACGCTCTGCAGGTGGAAATCGAGCGGATCCAGGAAAGAGACGCAATCGATCCGGCCCTTCGCACGGAACTTGAACCGCTGATCGCCGAACAGAATCAATTGCGAAGCGAGCTGCTGTCGCAGAGCATTCTGGGGCGAGTGGGAAAGTCGATTGAACCTTTGGTGCAACCGCTGGGCTGGGACTGGCGCATCGGCGTGGGGGTGATCGCGTCGTTTCCCGCCCGGGAGGTGATCGTCGGCACGCTGGGAACGATCTACAGCCTGGGGGGAAGCGTCAACGAGGAAAATCAGGGCTTGCAGGCGGCGATTCAGTCGGCCGACTGGCCCGACGGGCGCAAGGTGTACAATGTCCCGGTGGCCTTCTCGATCATGGTCTTTTTCGCCCTCTGCGCCCAATGCATATCGACGCTGATGGTGATCAAACGTGAAACGAACAGTTGGGGCTGGCCGGCGTTCACCTTCTTCTACATGACGGCGCTGGCCTACGCCGGTGCCTTTGCAGCGTATCGCATCGGGATGTTGTTGAGTTAGCTCATGCCGACATTTGACTGGCAACTGTCTGTCGCGCTTTTTGCGGTGGCTGCCGCCGCGTCGTTCCTCATCCGCCGCGGCCTGACGATGCTGCGGGCCGGTAAGAAATCCGCCGCCGCCTGCGGTTCCTGCGGCTCGTGCGCGGCGACGACAAATGCGCCAACGGCCAGACAGTCAGCAAGCTTTGTCCCCCTCGAAACGCTCACGCGGGACAAAGAAAAGTAGCCGCGAATGGATGCGAATAATCGAGACATCTCGCTTCTCTGAGATGAGGTCTGTGTATTGATTGCTCCGCAATGTCGACGGCGGCCCGCAAAAAAACACACCCGGCTTCGAATTGAAACCGGGTGTGCTCGCCTCAAACCGTCAATCGAGGGTGTGCGCAATCTCGAACTCTAGGGACTCGTCTTCTGCGCGGTCGCGGGCCCGGCGGTCGGGCCGATCTTTCCGAAGGCCTTGAACGTCACCGGTTCCGAGCTGCCGGCGATCGTGACCGTGAACTCTTCCGAGAGGGCCCCTCCTTCGCTGGGAGCGATCACGGTGAAAGGCACCACGTGAACGGCCCGGGCCTCCTTCGGCAGGCGGACTTCGAAGGTTCCCGACGACTTTTCGCTTTCAATCTTCTCGATGGAGAACGGCTTTTTGCCGCGGACGATGATGTTCACCGTTTTCCGCTCTCCGGGGTTCAGGTTGCCGAACGAAACCAGCTCGGGATTGACGGAGTATTCGGCCTCGATCCGGCCTTCGACGAGCACGGGAATGTAGGGGTTGCGGGTGTCATCGGTGACCAGCGTCAACTGATCGCGCAGCTCGCCCCTGGGGCTCGTCCCTTTGACGGTGACGACCAGATCATAATTGACGTTGGCGGCGTCGCGGCGCGTTTCGACGACTTTCGCCGTCACATTCGGGTTCTTACTGATGACGTTCTTGATCTTCCAGTCGCCGCGCCCCGCGTAGGCGACGGCGATCTTGCGTTCGACATCGGACCCGTGGGTGACGTTCCCGAATTCGGCCCCGCCGGGCGTCAGTACGACGTCGGTGCGGATCCAGGCCTTGATGGGAAGGCGGACCTCGGCATGCAAAGGCCTGTCGATGACGACCGTCACGCTCGAGGTCTTCTCATGCTGGAATTTTTTCGTGTCCATCGTGATTTCGATGTACGCCGTTTCGAGGCTCGCCAGGGTGTCTTTCGACGGTTTGGCGGCCGTGCATCCGCACGTGGTGGTGACGTTGGCGATGTGCACCGGCTCCCGGTATTTGTTCGTGATCTTCAGGCGATAACGGGCGTCGGCACCGCGGGCCACGACGCCGAAGTCATGATTGAGCTTCTCGAACATCTTCTCGGCCCAATCCGAGCTTTGCGCGCCTGCCGGCGCGCCCCAAATCAGCACCGCGAATCCCAAAAGCAACATCCGCACCGTCTTGATCTTCATGATTCTCTCCCATTGAGGCGAAATCCGGGTGTTATCGCGGCGCGCGGCCCGCGTGAGTTTCCTGGAACTGCCGGGTGCGCTTTTGAGGCCCCGGCTGAAAAGTTTTTCAACCGACGATCAGTCTGCGGCAAACGAAACCCGAACACACGAATGTAACCGATGATTTGGCACGCGCCGGCAGCTTTTCAGTTTTTCAGGAATTCGACATGCTCCACCGGCGCACGTATGCCGGTCGAAGACGTTGCGAAAACCCGGCGGATGGGGGAACTGTTGCGGCGCTTCCGTGTGCACGCAACCGCGCGAAGTTTGCCGCGCAGGCAAACCCGGTGGGACGATGCCGATTGTCCGGCGGGCTGACCCACATCAGGCCTGCCGGCGACAACACACGATTCCTTCGTCGTGAAGGAACGGGAACCCCGGAAAAACGACAGGACAGGATGATTTGCGGCGGGAAAAACGACGCACCGCAGCGATCCCGTCCACCAGCCCAGTCAACGTAAAACCAAACTAATCGCCCGCCGGGGCAATGTCAATCGTTGTTCGCAGCATCACTTTCAAGCGATTCTGCAAAGGGCCGGGATTGCCGGTACCATCGTTACGCTCGTTCCCAGGCGAAGGCCGGGAACGAGATAAATCACCCGGCGCCGGGTTTTTCTTTGCCCGGCAGCCAGCGTCCCAGGAGGCCGGTCAGGAAAACGACGCCGCAGAACACCAGGCAGCCCGCGGGGAACCAGTCCCCTCCCGCCAGATACAGGCTGCCGCGCGAATCGAGCGGCACGGTATCGACCACGACCGCCTCGTCCTGCTTCGGTTCGCGGGTCTTCAGCCCCACGGCCTTCTTCCGGATCACGCCGTCGCCGTCGATGAAGGCCGAGATCCCCGTATTGACGGCCCGCACCATCGGCGTGCGGCACTCGACGCAGCGGAAGACCGCCGTGATCAGGTGTTGATCGAGCTCGCTCGACCCGTGGAACCAGCCGTCATTCGTCAGGTTCACCAGAAAATCGACTCGCTTCGACCCCTGCGGCGTTTTCTCGGCCGTGGCGTTGATGATCGCCCGCACCACCTGCGGAACGGTGTCCTCGAAACAGATGATCGGCGCACACCGGAACCCCTGGTGCTCGAATGCGGCGCATCCGCTGCCGGCGTCGATACCAAAGTGCTCTCCAAACGGCGTCAGCTTCCGCAGCCAGGGAAACGCTTCCACCAGCGGAATGTATTCGCCGAACACGACGCGATGCAGCTTGTCATAGCGGCCCCCCAGCGTCCCGTCGGGACGGACGAGGACGGCGGAGTTGTACGTCCGAA
>JBLMWR010000745.1:0-5461 GCA_050257335.1 Deltaproteobacteria bacterium
CGAGCCGTGCGGAGCGCATGGAGGGACGCCTTAACCCGGATTATCGACCCCGCTGGGAATTACCGGCGGAGTGCGACAATTCCAACCCGAAGCGCCAGCGACGGAGTGCGTTGTCACGTCCTCGCTTGCACTTCGGCCTCGTGTTCGGAATTTGAATCATCTCGGCTAGTGCTTTGTCACAGCTTGATTTTCGGGTAGCCACGCTCGCCAGAGCGTGGGGGATGAGTCTGTATTCGATGCTTTCCCAGGCTCTGGCGAGCGTGGCTACAACCTAACTTTTATCTTTGACAAAGCACTAGTAGTAGCCGAGGATTTTGCGATCGGCCCTGCCGATGTTGTCCCAGGAGCTCCGGGAACGCTTCGGAGTCGAAGGCGCAGTCGCGGCTGCCGCCGGCGCCGGTGCCGGACTATACGAGTAGCTCCGGTACGACTGCCGACCGTTCTGTGCGACTGAAGGAGTTTGGTTCTCCGCACCGGCGGTCGGCGCAGGAGCCGGCGGGGACGCATCGCCGGGAGCCGCCGGCGGAGCCGGCGCGCCGCTCGCGGGAGCCGCCGGGGCGCAGCACGACGGCGCGGGAGCTGCACACGTCGGCGCGGGCGTGCAGCACGCCGAGGAGCAGCAGTTTCGCCGGCATCCGCAACGAGCCTCGGCTGATTCAGAACAAAGAACGAGACCGGCGGAACAGAGAACGGCGGCTGTGGCGAACTTCAGCATGATTTCTCTCCTGGCGATACGTCGCGGTCCGCGGGGGCCAGACGCCTGGCTTCGGCAGAAACCGCCTGGGATAAAAAGGAGCGCGCCGGTCCCCGGATCCACCGGTAACAACCGCTTCCCGACGTATCGACACGACGCAGTGAGCGAATCAAGCCCGCGAAATTCTGGTGCGATGCCGTAATTCTTGTAAGAACTTCGCGTTATTCTACTGCGAGCGGTTCTAACGAGACAAGCAGATCTTCCGATCCAAACGGATTATTCACGTTCCCGGCCCGTCGCACCGGTGATCGCCGCCCCGCCTTCGGCGCGCTCTGCTGCCCGCAATCTGCGCGAAGGTGCCTGCATTCTGCGCGAAAACAGACGATCTCGATGATCTTTGAGCCGCTTTCGCGCCCCTGGCGACGGCCACAAAAACCTGGCGCAAGTCTATAAGATATAATCTGTTGTGCGATTTCCTCTTCCTCGGGTGGCGCTATGATGCTTGACCGGCATGTGATTTGAGTTGGGGAGGGGTGGCTCGTTCGCCCCGGCATCCCATTCCGTGACACGCATGATCCGGTCATTCCTTTCTATCGCGACGGTCACTCTCTGCTGCGGTACGACCGCCCGGGCCGCTGAAAAGCCTGCCGCGGCGAGTCGCCCGGTTGCCGGCGAAATCTCAAGAACGTACACGACACAGGGCTGGCTCGTGCAGGAATCAGCCTCGTTTCGGGTCTTCTGCCGCACCGATTGCACAGACGCCAAACGTCTTCCCGCCGCCTGCGAGGCCCTTCGTCGGCAATTGCAGGAGACCTGGTTCGGAGAGGCCACCGACGCATGGTCGCTGCGTTGCGACATCGTCTTGCACCCCAGTGTTGCCGGCTATGTCCGCGAGCTGGGACCGGGAAGCCAACAGTCTTCCGGATGCGCGACGATTGAGATCGAAAAAGGTCGGGTCGTCAAGCGCCGCGTCGATTTACGGGCCGACGCTGCCGACTGGATGTCGTCATCCCTGCCTCATGAATTGACGCACGTGGTCCTCGCCGACAAGTTCGCGACCAAACAGGTTCCGCGCTGGGCCGACGAGGGGATGGCGATCCTGAGCGAACCGGCGGATCGTCAGTCGATCCGCCGTTCGGCGATGCAGCGGGCGTTCGGCAGGGCGCCGCGGTATGCAGCCGGCGACCTTCTGGCCCTTCGCGAATACCCGTCAGGCGACCACCGCGACGCGTTTTACGGCCAGAGCGCGTCGCTCGTGGCGTACCTGATCGAGCGTGATTCGCCAGAGAAATTCATCGAGTTTCTGGAACTCGGTCAGCGGAAGGGCTTCGAGCCGGCGCTGGCGGAGATTTACGGCCTCCGGTCGCTGGCCGCTCTCGACGCCCGCTGGCACCCGCAACTTCTCGACCGTGGCCCGTCCGCCGGACTCTTCGCCGCCCGCATCGCCCGCATCACCTCCGGCCGGCAGATCGACTGAAGACGATGGTCGCCGCGCGCGACCGGAGCCTTAACCGGTACGTGAGGAGAAGCCGGAGATGTCGCCAGCCGTCGCGCCACCGGCGCAAATGCGGCGCTCGGTTCCGGCCGTCCGGTGAGAACGTCCCATCAGCGTCTGCGAGAGGCCGTCAACGATCGCTTGAATGCGTTCGGTCGAGAGACCGCCGGTCCCGACGCGGTGCAGGGCCCCGTGCCATTGGAGTGCACGCGAGAGCGCGTCCGCTTTTTCGCGCGTTACTTCCGGGCCGTCTTGGCTTCCTGCAGCAGGCCCAGATAGTCGAGGGTGATCGACAGCAGCTCGTTGTTGTAGCTGTTGTCGGGGAAGACCGGCTCTTCATTGTAATTGTCGTCGGTCTCGGCCTTTTCGCGGGTCTTCTGCTCTTCTTCGACCCGCTCCTTCCGCAAATCCTCTTCGTTCAGCGACACGGTCTTGCGCTGCTTGCGGGCCAGGTACTTCTCGATGTCTCTGTCGGTCTTCTGGAAATCGGCGCTGGCCAGCACGCGCTTGCGGCTGTTCTCGCGGATCGTCGAGACCATATCGGGCTTCACGTTCGGCCAGTGCTTGTGCGCCTCTTCGCGAATGTGATCGAAGCGCAGGGCGTTGTCGAGGAACGATTCGCCGAGATCCATGTTGTCGAGCAGTGAGGGAAGCGCCACGTCGGAGGGAACCCCCAGGCTCTGCGTGCTGTCGCCGTTCACGCGGTAGAACTGGTTGATCGTCAGCTTGAGGGCCCCGAGATCCTGCTGCTTGAAGAGCTGGAGGAAACGGGCCCCCACGTTCATTACGCTCTGCACCGTCCCTTTGCCGTGCGTCGTCCGATCGCCGACGATCAGCCCGCGGTTGTAATCCTTAATCGCGCCGGCGAAGATTTCGGAGGCCGAGGCGGACAGGCGGTTGGTCACGACCACGAGGGGCCCCGCATAGGCGGGCTTGGGTTCGTCGTCGCGATGGACCTTGATCCGCCCCTTCTGATCCTTGACCTGCACGACGGGCCCTTCGCCCAGGAACAACCCCGAGACCTCGATGGCTTCCTTGAGCGCGCCGCCGCCGTTGTAGCGCAGATCGACGACGATCGCATCGACGCCCCCTTTGGACTCGAAGTCGTGCAGCACCTTGCGGATGTCGCGGGCCGTGCTCTTGAAGTCGGCTTCCCCCACTTCTTCTCCCTGGAAATCACGGTAGAACGAGGGAATGTGGATGATGCCGATGCGCCCCTTGGTTCCCTTGATGCGCGACGACGCATCGAGGATCTCTCCCTTGACTTCAGAATTGGCGAGCTGGACTTCCTGGCGCGTCAGCTCGTAGACCTTGACGTCGCTGGCAGCGGCGGTCAGCACCTTGAGGCGCACCCTGGTGCCGCTCTTCCCGCGGATCATGTCCACCACCTTCGTCAGCTTCATTTCCACGACGTCGACGAATTCGCCGTTGCCGTTGCCGACGGCGATGATCTTGTCGTTGACCTTCAGCCGCCCGTCTGTGGCGGCGGCGCCGCCGGGCACGATCTGGGCGACGATGGTGTAACCGTCCTCGGATTTCAGGGCCGCGCCGATCCCTTCCAGCTTGAGCCCCATCTGAATCTGAAAGTCCTTGAGGGACCGGGGCGACATGTAGCTCGAATGCGGGTCGAAGGTCATGCACAGCGCGGTGAGGTACATCTCGACGACCTCGTCGGGCTCGGTCTTGCTGAGCGTGTCGCGGATGTTCCGGTACCGCTTGTGCAGCCGCTTGCGGGCCTCTTCTTCGGAATTGGCGGGGGCTCCCGGCGAGCCGCCGGATTCCCGCTCGGCAGCTTCGGCCGGCCCCTTCCTGCGCCCTTTCCTGCCGGCGACGTCCGCTCCCTTTTCCAGCCGCATCAGCAGGAGGTCGTACTTGATCCGCTTCCGCCAGCGCTCGTTGAGCTCTTCAGCAGTCTTCGACCACGGCAGCTCTTTCGCGTCGATCTCGATAAATTCCTTGATCGTGAAATCATGCGGCGAGTCGATCAGCTTGTGGGCGATCTCGATGCGCTCGTTGAGGCGCGTGAGGTAGGTGTCGAAAACCGACGAGGCGAAATCGAGGTTGCCGGCCTTGATCAGGTCGTCCAGCTCGGTCCGCGAGCGGTTGAACCGGTCGATGTCGGACTGCAGAAAATAAAGCTTCTGCGGATCGAGGGTCTTGATGAACTCATCCACCAGTTTGGCCGAGATGGCGTCGTCGATCGGCTTCTGGCTGATATGCGTCGACTCGATCATCTCGCACACGAGCTTGGCGACATTCCCCTGCTGCGGCGTGGCAAGGTCCTTGGCCAGCATCGTCGTGGCCACGAGAAAAACCATCGCGATGCTCAGGGTAGAGGCCGCTCGAGAGGGGGTGCGAAAGATCATGGTGGCTCGTTTCCAGGGACCGGAGTCGGGCAATTCGGGCGCCTCGCCCTGCACGCCGGAAGAACCGGCGTCTCAGGCCAATCCTATCCAATTCGACCCGATGAGGCAAGACCCTTCCCCGCGCCGCAATCGCCGCTAATTCGCACGCGGCTTGCGCTTCGGTTCAGGCCGACGCGTCATTGATTCCTCGCGGGCTTGACGGCTGGCTGGATCGCCGGCGTCGGCGCCGGCCGCGGGGCCAGAAACTCCAGCCCGCCGACGATCGACAGATCGCGGTCGCCCAGCGATTTTACCTGCGCGGGGTCGACCGAGAAGACGAACGACACCTGGCGGCCGTCGGCGTTGGCGACCAGGTAATAGATCCATTGCATGGGAGCCGTCTCAATCTCCTTTCTGGCGTTTCGCCGCTCGACCGTGCCGGCCACGACCACCCGCACCACGAACAGCCCCTCTTTCAGCCTGAGCTTCTCGCTCTGGACGATTTCCTGAAAGTTCTTGCCGAGCGACTGCTGGACGTCGGCCAGGAACTGTTCCTGCGAAACGTGCTTTCCGGGCTCGGCGTCGGCGAGCTTCTTGATGTTGCACTGCGCGACAAGCCCGCCTTTGTCGAGGAGGCGGAGCAGGGCGACCTCGGAGGTCTGCTGGAACAGATGCCAGTGGCGGTCGTGGTAAAAGCGCACGTTCCAGGCGGGCGCTTCGAATATCAGGAGGCGGCTGGCGTCGTTCGGCTCGAGCGGAAGATCAGAGAGGTCGCGGTCGGTCAGGTGCGCGGGACGTTCCACGATGCCCCGGCGCAACGTGGCTTTGGCGACCACGTCGAGTCCCGGGGAAACGGCCCCGATGGCGCGCTTTTCGGTTTGCGTCAATTCCATGCGGCTGATGATTTTCTGCCCGCGGTCGTACACC
>JBLMWR010000746.1:0-3059 GCA_050257335.1 Deltaproteobacteria bacterium
ACCTCCCCCTCCGCGCCCCCCTCGCCGCGGTCCGCCTCTGGGACCGCCAGGGGGCGCCTGACCGGGTTCCGGCGCCTTGAGTCCTGTGGTGGGCGATTCGACCGTCGCGGCAACGTCTTCCTCGAGCTGGACGATTTCCTTGGGGAGCACGGTTCGCGGCGTCTGAACCAGCTTGTCCCCCTCCGCCAGACCGTTCAGAATCTCCATCACCTGATCGTTGGACTTTCCGATCTTGACCTCGCGGCGCACCGGCCTGTTCCCCTCGAGCCGCCACGCGAAATGCCTCCCTCCCCGTTCGACGAACGATTGCACCGGGGCCTGCAGGACGTTCGACAGGCGGTCGATGAGAATTTCGACTTCTGCGGTGAGTCCCGGCTTCAATTCGCTGACCTTTTCGGGGTCGTCGGTGAGCCTGATGTGCGTGACGTACTCCTTGAGATTGAAGTTGGGCCAGTTCCCCGATTGCGGAACCAGCGAGACCATCGCGACTTCGCCGTGAAAAACCTCGCCGGCTTTGGCATCGACGTGAATCGTGGCCGGCAACGCCTCTCGAACCATCGAAATCTTCGATTCGTGAATGCGGGCGTTGACCTGCATGTTCCGCACGTCGGGGAGATTGATGATCGGCTGGCGCTCCTTGACCTTGGCCCCCTCGTAGATCAGAGGTTCGTTGCTCATGCCCCCCCGGCCGCCGCCCGACCGGGTGTTGACGTACACCACCATCCCGTCGCGCGGAGCGCGAATCGTGCACAGTTCGATCTGCCGCTTGATCTTGCCGAGCGTCGTCTTCTCGACCTCGTACTTCAACTTGGCCGCTGACAGATCAGCCTCGTACTTGGCGAGGGCGGCGTCGGCCTTGAGCTTGACCCGTTCCAGCTCGCGTTCGAATTCGATCGCGTTGGCCTTCAGTTCGGCGATCTGCCGCTTGGAGGTGAATTCCTCGAGGACCTTCATCTTCTCCTCGGCCACCTTCAGGTTGATCAGCGCCTTGGCGACGGCCACGCGGTCGGCTTCGACTTCGCTCGTCTTGGCATACCCCTTCTTGATCAGCCGCTGGGTGAAGGCGTATTTGTCCTGTGCGCGATTGTAGTCTTCCTTCGCCAGCTCGATTTCCCCCTGGATCGTATTCTTCTCCTGGACGTAGTCTCCCTCCTCGTATTTCTTGAGATCCAGTTTGGCGAGGTCCCATTTGAGTTGCGCGGCGGCGATGTCACTGGCGTTCTGCGTCTCCTGAATCTCGACGTTCTTCTCTGCCGTCTTGAGCGTGGCCGCGGCCTGCTCGACGACGATCTCCTGCGAGGTGGCGTCGTTGCGGAGCTTCGATGCGTCAAGTTCGACCAGGACCTGCCCTTGCGTGACGCGCGATCCCTCGTCCACGATCTTCAGAATCCCCGTCCCTGCTTCGCCTTCCACCATGCACACGAGAGTCTGGTTATTGGCGCTTTCGAGGCTCCCCCGCTCGGTGATCGTGATTTCCATCGGCCCGCGCTTGACTGCTTCGACGATCAGGCTCGACTTTTCCTCGCGATGCGGGAGCAATTTACCCTGCCACGCGAGGACGCCTCCGGTCGCTCCCAGTAGAATCAGCGCGACCAGAAACACTTTCGCCAGCGCCCCCTTCCGGGGGTGTCTCTCTGCGGTCGGCACGCGACGCCCGGGGCGACCTGGGGATGGAACGCGGCGGGTTCGAGGCTTCAGAGGCATCGTTTCACTCCTGCGGAACGGCGGGGGGGAACACACGCAGGTCGATCGTTCGGGGGGCTTGAGTCGCTTGCAGATCCACGCGCCGAGCCCCAGCCCAGCAGTGGATGCAATTCGTCCGTCCGACATACTTTTCGGCTTTCCTTTAGTGTACACATGAAAGCGCAGAAGTCGAGCGGAAAGGGCGCAATATGTAACCCCGCACCGGGTTAAATTGTTCCGGAGATTATGGGGCGATCCCGGCACTTCGGGTTGGTGTTTTGACACCCCGATGCGGATACTGCCTAGGTGTGAATCGCCCCGGCTAGCGGTCGCGATTCTGCGGTGACGCCTTCTGGCCGGCTTCCGGAGCGGCAGTGGCCTTTTCGTGCCGCACAACCGACGGTTTTCGTGCGACGCGAGCGTGTCCGGCGGCCTCTTTCCCGGATGAAGCGGATCGCTCGGAACCGCCTTGCGAGCCGGGGCGTGGATCTGTCGGCGATTCGCCGGCGACCAGCCGGATGCGGCCCGCGGGCTCTTTGGGTTCGGGAGCGATCTGGAGTTGAGCAGCCTGCGGCGATGCCGCCGGGCGCGGACCGCTCTGGACGTACGTGCTGGCGTCGATCTCCGGCGCGTCGGAGGGCGAACCATAGCCGGAATCGCCGTTCAGGGGGGGATAAAGGCGATTGGGGTTCGCCCGGTGGACGCGCGCCCGCGCCTGGTAGAATTCGTCGGTCCAGTAACCTTCCGAGTCAACTTCCAGGGTGCCCATGAAATTGTACATATCCAGTCGGAACGCCTCATAATTGACCCATTGAATGATCAACTGGTTCTGGGCGTTCAGGACTGAATTTACGGCTTGGATGATTTGGAGACCCTGAGCGGCGCCGCCGCCACCGCCGCCGCCACCGCCGGGAGCGGCCGCAACGGGTGCTCCGGCCGGGGCGGCCGTCTGCTCGGCGGCAATGTCGAGCTGCGCGGTGGCCGCCCGTACCTGTTCTCGCAGCGTCTCGAAATTGCGCCTGGTGAATTCCAAATTCCGCCAGTTGTTGCGGCAATCGAGTTTCACCTGATCTTCAGTACGCTGGTAATTACGTCGCGCCTGCTGGTAACCGACGAGCGCGGCCCGGTAGGCATTGCGTTGCGAGACGAGCTGAACCGGCGTAGTGAACTGAACGCCGAACTGGAAACTGCTCTGATCGCCTCGAAAGTCGAAGGGGTTATTGATGCCTGAGCCGAGGGGCTTGGTATTGATGTTGCCGGTCGCCGCTAGGTTGACGACCGCCTGCAACTGATTGGCGGCGACTTCGACCTTGCGGCGGGCATCCATGACTGCCCCCCGCAGATTCATCAGGTCGAGGCGGTTTGCCAGTCCCACG
>JBLMWR010000747.1:0-4876 GCA_050257335.1 Deltaproteobacteria bacterium
AAGGCGACGAAGACAGATAAAAAGGAGAAGGGAGATAAGGAGAAGGGAGATAAGGAAGAATCCGCCGACAAAGGGGACGACCCGCCGGCTTCCACTGATCCCATTAAGCCCAGCACCGATCCCTTCGGCGTCCTGAACGATAAGAAAGGCCCCAAAAAGAAGGCACCCGCGCCGAAACCGAAAGCGAAGAAGCCGGCGGATGGCGACATGGACAACTAGCGCTTTGTCAAAGATAAAAGTCAGGTTGTAGCCACGCTCGCCAGAGCGTGGGAAGGCATCGAATACAGACTCATCCCCCACGCTCTGGCGAGCGTGCCTACCCGAAAATCAAGGTTTGACAAAGCACTAGCGTTCCTTCGGACGCCGAAACATTTGCTACAATTGAATTGCAACATCTGTGTAATTCCGCAACAGGATCGAGCCGCGTGATCGCGGCGTACCCGACCTCCAAAAAAACTCGCAACTTGTTTTGGTGAAAGAACTAAGAGCCCTGGCGAGGTTTTTTGCTTGATTTTGGCACGGTGCATGCATCTCTTGTCGCTTGCCATGGTGGCAAGCGTTGGCCCGCACTTCCACCTATGGTAAACCTGAAAGCGTCCTGGGTGTTCTGCACTCAGGACGCTTTCTTTTTTACCATTGCACCGGCTTACCATTGCACCGGGCTGCCATGTCTGACCTCTCCCTTGAGACCTCCGTCCAGTACGTGCGGGGAGTCGGTCCGATCCGAGCCGAGTTGCTGGCCCGCCTGGGGCTGGCCACCGTCGCCGATCTTCTCTTTTTTCTCCCCCGCGACGTCCTCGATCTGACGCGGGTCTCCCTCGTCGGCGAGCTGTCCGAGGGCAATCTGGCAACCGTCCGTGGGCGGGTTGTCGACCGGGACGCGAAAGTGCTCAAGAACGGAGGTGCGATGACGGCGATCCTCCTGGAATGCGACGGCGAATTCCTGCGCGGCGTGTGGTTCAACCAGCCGTGGATGCTCCAGAAATTCCATGACGACGACCGCGTCCTCTTTTCCGGCAAGCCGAAGAAGCGGGCCGGTCGCTGGGAGTTCCATCACCCCCAGATCCAGTGGCTGAACGACGACGACGACCAGGCTTCCGGGGGTATGCTGCCCGTCTACAGCCTCACGGAAGGGCTCAAAATGCACGAGATGCGCCGCATTGTGCGGGGCGCCGTGGAAATCGGGGCGGACCTGGTCCCCGAGGTGCTCCCCGACGATTTTCGGGCGCGGCTGGCCCTCCCGCGGATCGGCCAGGCGCTGCGGTTTGTGCACCTTCCGGTCAACCGCGAGCAATACGACGCCGGGCGGCACCGGCTCATCTTCCAGGACCTGCTCGAACTGCAATTGGGGCTCGCGCTGAGGCGGAGGACATGGCAGACGCGGGGTGCGGCCGCCCGGCTCCCCCTTTCGGCGAAGATCGACGCCCGCATCCGCCGGCTGCTCCCCTTCGCGTTGACGGCCGGCCAGAACAATGCCGTCAGGGAAATCGCTGCCGATCTCGACTCGCCGATCGCCATGCACCGCCTGCTCCAGGCCGACGTTGGGGCGGGAAAGACGGTCGTGGCGGTATACGCCATGCTGGTCACGGTGGCGGCCGGCTTTCAGACCTTCCTGATGGCGCCTACCGAAGTCCTTGCTTGCCAGCACTGGCAAACCATCGACCGGCTGCTGGCTCAGAGCCGCGTGACGCGCCTGCTCCTGACTGGCCAGCTCACCCCGGCCCAGCGCCGCGAGGCCCTGGCGCGCATCGCCTCGGGAGATGTACAGCTCGTCGTCGGGACGCAGGCCGTCATCCAGGAGGACGTCGCCTTCGCCAGGCTCGGGCTGGTGGTGATCGACGAACAGCACAAATTCGGCGTGTTGCAGCGAGCCCGCTTTGCCACGGGGAGCTTGACCCCGCACACGCTCGTGATGACCGCCACCCCGATTCCGCGCAGCCTGTGCCTGACGCAGTTCGGAGACCTCGATCTGACCGTGATGAACGACCTGCCGCCGGGGCGCCAGAAGGTCTTGACCAGCCGCGTCCCCGAAGGTCCGGCCCGCCAGAAAGTCTGGGATTTTCTACGCCAGAAACTCGGCGCCGGCCGGCAAGCCTACGTGATCTGCCCGCGAATTGCTTCTGGCGGCGGCACCCCCGAGGGTTCCGACGGTCAGGGTGCCGAGGAGGTCTTCGCCAGCCTCTCGCAGGGGGAGCTGCGCGACTTCCGCGTGGGGCTCGTCCACGGCCAGCTCGACAACGCGGCAAAAAACGCGGCGATGGAGGCTTTTCGCACCGGCCGGACGCAAGTGCTTGTCGCCACGACCGTCGTCGAAGTCGGCGTGGATGTCCCCAACGCCACGTTGATGGTCGTCTGCCGCGCCGAAGGCTTCGGACTGTCGCAACTGCACCAGTTGCGGGGCCGGATCAGCCGCGGGAACTTCCAGGGCTACTGTTTTCTCTTCTCGGATACAGCCGACCCCGACGCCAGCGAGCGCCTGCAGACGCTGGAGCATCACGCCAGCGGGTTCGAGGTGGCCGAGGCCGATTTCCGGCTGCGCGGGCCGGGGGACATTCTGGGGACCAGGCAGCACGGCGACCTGCCGCTGACGGTGGCCGACCTGTTGCGCGACGAATCCGAGCTGGGCGAAGCCCGCCGCACGGCGTTCGACCTGGTTGGCTCCGGTGAATTCGATCAGCCGCACTTTGCCCCGCTCAAGATCCGCGTGCTGGAACGGTTCGGAAAGCTGTTCGACCTCGCCGGCAGCGGGTGAATTGGATTCCGGATTTCGCAATTCGGATTTCGAATCTGGAATGCGGCAGACCTTACGCGGCATGCAGCCCGTCCTGACTCCGGGACAAGACCCGGCACTCCAAATCTGCCGTGTTGGCTTTGAAGATCGTCCCGAATCGGCCATGATGGGGAGAAAGTCCCTTCCCGCAGGGGAGCGGGGGCGTGATCCCCTGCCGGGGTTTAAGTGAATCAAGGCAACGCGTTCTCATTCCGACCACGCATCGCACGACACACAACCATGCCGTTTGACTCGAAACTGCAGCGGAAGATCATGGGGCGATTTGCGACGGGGGTGACCGTCGTTACGACGGCCGGCGAGGGAGGGATGGGGGGGCTCACCGCCAACGCCGTGGCCTCGCTGTCGCTCGACCCGCCGCTGGTGCTGGTGGCGGTCGACAAGCGGGCGGGCAGCTATCCCGAGATCAAGGCCAACGGCTGCTACGCCGTCAACATTCTCGCCGCCGATCAGGAGGAGATCTCGCGGCGGTTTGCCACCCCCGGCCCGAAGGACTACTCCGGACTGGCATGGAAGGCGGCCGTCACGGGCGCTCCGGTCTTCGAGGGGACGCTGGGCTACGTCGACTGCCGGCTGGCGGACATCCTTCCCGGCGGCGACCACGACATCTTTGTCGGCGAAATCGTCGCCGGCGACGCCCGCGACGACGGCCACCCGCTTCTCTATTTTTCAGGGAAATACCGCCGGCTTGCGGAATGAAACCAGGGCGCAAGGTTAAATTCGACTCAGCGCAGTCAGGTGCTCAGCCGCCCCGCTTGCAGGGCGCGTGTCGAAACGTCGAACGGCGTGTTCAAGACGCGCCCTGCAAGCGGGGCGGCTGAACACAACATTCGTCAGGCATTCGTCGTACTCGCAAAGAGACGCCTTATGGTCGCCGCACGCGCGTTGCCGAACTTCATCAACGGTCAGTGGCAGGTTCCGGCCGGCGACGACCTCCTGCCGGTGGTGAATCCGGCGACCGGCGAACCGATCGCCGCGGCTCCCCTGTCGAGCGGACTGGCGGTCGACGCTGCGGCGCGGGGGGCTGAAGCGGCCTTCGCCGCCTGGTCGCGGACTCCCGCCGTCGAGCGCGTTCAGTATCTCTTCAGATTGAAAGCGCTCCTCGAAGAGCATATCGAGGAGCTGGCGCGGACGATCGTCAACGAATGCGGCAAGACGCGCCAGGAAGCGCTCGGCGAGGTGCGGCGGGGGATCGAAAACGTCGAGGTGGCGTGCGGCATCCCGAGCCTGCTGCAGGGGTACAACAACGAAGACATCGCCTCGGGAGTCGACGAGCATCTCTTCCGCCAGCCTCTCGGAGTCGTCGCCGCCGTCACGCCTTTCAACTTCCCGGCGATGATTCCCCTGTGGTTCCTTCCCTGCGCCATCGCCTGCGGCAATTGTTTTGTCCTGAAACCAAGCCCGCAGACGCCGCTGACGAGCGTGCGACTGGTCGAGCTGCTGGAACAGACCGGGCTCGCCGGCGGGGTCGTGCAGCTCGTCCATGGCGGGAAGGAAACGGTCGAAGCGATGCTCGATCATCCGCTGATTCAGGCGGTATCGTTCGTGGGATCGACGGCCACGGCGCGTGCCGTCTACCGCCGCGCCACCGCCGCGGGCAAACGCGCCCAGTGCCAGGGAGGGGCCAAGAATCCTGTCATCATCCTTCCCGATGCCGACATGGAAATGACCACCGAGATTGTCGCCGACAGCGCTTTTGGCTGTGCCGGCCAGCGTTGCCTGGCAGCGTCCCTGGCGATCACGGTGGGAGAGGCGCGGCGACCGTTCACCGAGGCGATTTGCGCGGCGGCAGCCGGGCGGCGGGTCGGTTACGGCCTGGACGATGGCATGCAGATGGGGCCGGTGATCTCGCGGGAGAGCCAGTCCCGGATCGAAGGGCTGATCGCCACCGGCATCGGCGAAGGCGGAGTGCCGCGCGTCGAGGGGCGCAGGCGCAAAGTCCCCGGCTTTGAACAGGGCTCTTTCGTCTTTCCCACCGTCCTCGACAACGTCGCCCCGCTGGGGGAAATCGCCCGCACCGAGATTTTCGGCCCGGTGCTGAGTCTGGCGGCCGTGGAGAGCCTCGAAGAAGCCGTGCGGCTGGTCAAC
>JBLMWR010000748.1:0-3095 GCA_050257335.1 Deltaproteobacteria bacterium
AGACGGGCGGTCGTGCCGTTGTCGAACGGCAGGCCCGGGCGAAGATCGAGGTACTTAACGACGTCGGCTTGCCATTCCCGTTTCGACCCGCGAACCTTGATCTTGCCGATCACCGAGTGCGGCCCCTCGTCGCGAACGACGACCACGAGCGTGGCGGTCTTTGTACCGGCATCACGGTCGATCCGGGTTTCGAAATCGGGACTGAAGCATCCCGTGGCCGCATATTGGTGCTCAACCTCGCGGCGGATTTCCTTCGCCGACTGTGCGTCGAACCGGGACGGCCGGCCGGCTTTCCAGAGGTTTCGATATTCCAGCGGCTGTTCCGTCAGGGCACGGATGATCGTTTCGGGCTTCACAGTCTTTGCAGCTGCGACGCGGATGTCGCCATTCCGATACCGCGGCCCTTCCTGCACGTGGACCTCGATGCGACGCCCATCGCTGCTGTAGCCGACGTCGACCCGTGCCTCCGGGAATCCCGAATACCAGTAGCCGTTCTGCAGGGTTTCCTTGAGCTTTTTGAGATACGCCCGCTCGTCGCTCCCCGGCTCTGCCGCCAGGAGCAGGTCGAAGTCCTTCTCCAGAACCTGTCGAATCTGGACGACGTCGAACGACTCGACCCCCACGAAGACCAACCGGTCGATGTCGCGGGTGTCGTCGCCGCGCGCGGCACTGCACGCCAACACGTGTCCCGCGAAGACCGCCGAGAAAACGATTTGAATCGTTCGCATCAGACTGGCTCCTTCCAGCGTGCAGGGGAACCACAGGCAGACCGCTCGCGAATCATTCGCCGAACCGACGCCCCCCTCAATCCCCCCGTGAACGGGGGGAGGCTGCCTTGCCGTTCACGCGTCCGTTCAGGGTGTGGTTGGAATCATCGTTCTCGATCAAAATGGAAGCCGGCTTTCGCGCCACGTGATCCCGGCGTTGGCGCCGGCCGCGGAGCCGGTTCCGGTATGGGGATTGCATCACCCCCGGATGGGTCATCCGGAAACTCTTCCGCCGCGGCGGGAACGACGCGACCATGGGGAATCGGTTTCAATGGTTCGCGCGGGGACGCCGTGCGGCACTCTCCAGACGCGGCTTCGAGTCGGGGACCGATGACACCGGCCCAGACGCGCTCGAGAGCCGAGTGCAGTACGTCGGGAGGCGATTGCTCCGATTGCTTTCCGCGAACGGAGAGCCCTTCGACAAGTGCCTTGCGGAGAGTCTCTTCCGGGACAAAGCCGGCCAGGGCGTCGAGTTCCGATTTGTCGAGCCGGGCCAGCGCCAGGGCCAGCGACTGGGACCAGCGACCGAGCCAGGAGTCGTTGGCGAGGAGCGGGCGGCAAATCTCGAGGAAGGCGCGCTGGTTGGGCGGCCGCGTCCCCGGGAAGGCCGCATCTTGGCCAAGAATCGCCTGGAGATGCCATTCGAGGCTGGAGAAAAACAGATCGCTACCATCGAGTCCCGGTGAATTGTCTTCGGCGGCCCAGTACAGGGCCGCGTCGCGCCCGGCCTGCCAGAGCCAGCCGTTGTTCCCAACGAGCCGGCGGAAGACCGGGAGAGCAACGCCAACGAGGAACTTCCGCGTGAGTGACCCGGGTTGGCCGAGGCCGTCGTACGAAAACCCCCCGAACTGCGACGGGACTCGGAAAGGATCGTCCGGGTTTGAATCGTCGCCGCTCTTACGACTCCACACTTCGCCGAATCCGGGGGGTGACCAGGCATTGACGACTTTGCAGAGCGCCCGCAGCGGTCCGACCTGTTTTCCAAAACCCTGGGAATCGGCGACGTGCAGGCATTCGTCCGCCAGGAACGCGACGACCGATTTCCAAGGGGAATTTGCGTCGTACGTCTCGGCCACCGCGGCCAGCGGCTTTTCCAGGTTCGCGATCTCGGACTGCAGGGCGCCATTCTGAATTCGGATCACGAATGAGGCGCCGGGAGGCGCACGCCCGGTTCCCGCCTTTACCCGCCATTCGCGCAACCGCCCGCTGGCAGGATCAACATCCATCTCGAACAAGTCGGTGAAAACTTTGCAGACGCCATCGGCCAATTCGGCATGCGCTCCATCCTGGTGCGCAAAGTCCAGAAGAAAGACGGGTGAAAAGGCCGTCCTGATCTCAAACGGCGCGGGGTGCTTTCGCCCCTGATTCATTGCCATCCCGAACGACAGCCGGAACTTTGAATCTTCCTCCTTAACGTGCTTCGTGCCTGCGGCGCTGCCATCGACGTTGAAGATCAGCCGTGTTCGGGGGGAATACGGAATGACAAGTTTTGCCTGACGGTGGAGGTCGGCAAGGATGATCTGGTTGGAATGGACAACGTAGTGGGCGTCGAGAAAGGGCGTCTTGCCGGCATGAGCCGCCTGCAGGGCCGTGATTTGCCCGTGCTTGGGACTCATGACGAAACGAAACGAGAGCACGACGTCGGAAAGCTTACCCACGAGGGGGCGGGCGTCTTCGGGAAGTAAGTCCGTCAATTCCGGCCAGTCGTCCGCGAACGCTGCCAGTGGCATTTGCATCGTGACGACGAGATCCCCGTCGATTTCTCCGTTCGACCAGCGTTCGAACCAGTCGTGCATCTTCACGAGCGCCTGCTCGGCCGGAGAAAGTTCATGAGCGAGCGGGGGGGCTTTGTCGTATTCGTACAGCCGGATCCGCAGCGCCTGCCCCGCATCCGGGTGCTCCGCTTCCGGATACGGGTATTCTTCTTCGACCTTAACCGCGAGGTAGCGTCCCGACTCGATCAGCCGGTTTTGGAGCCGGCTGCGAAGTCCGCTGTCGTAGGGATCTCCCGGATGCACGTTGAGATATTTCAGGACGTCTTCCGGCGAATCGCGCTTGCCTCCGCTGACTTGGATTTTGCCCACGACGGCCCGCGGACCTTCGTCCTGGACGTTCACAACGACGTGCGCGGTCCCGGCGGAAGCGTCGCGCTCGAGCTTGACAGCGAACTCCGGATAATAAAATCCCGCTGCTGCGTATTCATCCCGCAGCCGCTTGCGGATCCGCGATTCAGCGCCGTCATCGAACGGCGCCGGTCCGTCTTTCTTCCAGGCGATCAGGTACGGGCTTGGACCTTCGGTAAGCGATCGAATGAGCTTTTCAGCAGGC
>JBLMWR010000749.1:0-2651 GCA_050257335.1 Deltaproteobacteria bacterium
GCCATAGGGGTGGCAACATGAATCTTCTGCACAGCGTCAAGCGTTTCATCGTTTCTGAAGACGGCCCGACGGCAGTTGAATACGCCGTTATGCTCGCCCTGATCATCGTCGTGTGCCTGACCGCGATCCAAGCGGTGGGGACAAACGCTTCGGCGACGTTCAGCAGCGTCAGCACGCAGCTCGGCGGATCGTAATCTTCCCGAGCGCGGTCCTTCAACACGCCTCGCCGTACAGCTTGCGGCGAGACGTGTTTGTTTGCGCGCGTTGTCAACTCTCCCGCGCCGAATCCAGACGCGCCGGCTGAATCAAAGCAGGACAGAACCCGCCATTCCGTCCCCCGCGTCCCCCGGATAGAACAGTGATCGACGGCGGGCGTTCGATCGTCCACCTCGGCAGGTCAGCCATTGGAGCGGCGGCGCCCCGCGACGCGCCCATTGACGACGCCCGAGCAGAGCAGTCACTCCGATCCAATCGCTTTCGCGATCGCGAACGCGGCGCTCGCCGCCATGCCGCCCACGAGCGCCGTCTGCCAGGCGCTGCGAAAGGGCCGGGCCGCCGTAAAGCGCCCTTTGACGTAGCCGAACGCGAGGAGCGCCACGAGCGTCGCAACGACCGAGACAGCCAGCGCTGAAGGGACCGATCGCACGAAAAAATAGGGGGCAAGCGGGACCAGCCCGCCGGCGATGTACGACGCGGCGATCGTGAAGGCGCTGCGGGCGGCCCGCCGCGGGTCCGGTTCTTCCAGCCCCAGCTCGAACCGCATCATGAAATCGACCCACCGCTTGCGGTCCGCGCGGAGCGAATCGACGACCGGCGCCACCAGCTCGTCGGCGACGCCGTAGGCGCGCAGAATGTCGGCGACCTCGGTCGCCTCCGTCTCCGGGACTTCAATCGTTTCTCTTTCTTCGCGGGCCCGTTCCGAGACAAAATGCTCGGCGTCCGTCCGGGCGGCCAGATACCCTCCCAGGCCCATCGCGATGGCGCCGGCGGCGACTTCGGCCAGCCCCGCCGTGACGATGATCCCCCCGGATTCCACCGCCCCCGACAACCCGGCGGCGAGCGCAAACGGAACCGTGAGGCCGTCCGACATTCCGATCACGACATCGCGGACCGCCTCGGAGGCGGTAAAGTGCTTCTCAACATGCCGCGTCTGGGGCATGAATCGCTCCGATCTGCTGTGGTGCACGTGCAGGAATGCCTCAGGCCCGCGGCAATGAGGGCGCAAAGACGCCAAGGATTTTTGTTGGCGATCGTCCGGCAAGGTTGAGACTCTGTGAGCATCTTGGGGATCGTCCAGTCGAGTCGCGTGCTCTCAGGCAACAAACGGCGAATCCGGCCACTCGGCACTCCTTACGCCGCGCCCCCTCACGCCACGTCGCCCTGCGTCCAGGCGCCGTCGATGAGGCGCCACAGCCTGCCGGGATTTTTGTTCTGCAGCGCCGGAGGAAGCCGGTGCGGGCGAACGTTGTCGTAGCAGCAGAGCATGGCGAAGCGCTGGATGGAGGTGGGGATGCCGACGGCGGTGAAGCCAGGATGGCCGGTCGCCGGAAACGGGCCGCCGTGGTTCATCGCGGGGCTGACGGCGACGCCGGTGGGCATTCTGTCATTGAGCAGCCGCCCCACGCGGCGGCGCAGGATCGGCGCGACCTGGTCATAAGTCGCGTCGTCGCGCGCGGCGGTCGCGGAATAGATGGTGGCTGTCAGGTTGCCTTCGAGGACGCCGGCCAGTTCCTGCAGTTGGGCCGCGTCGCGGGCGAAGACGAAGAGCGAACTGTTTCCGAAGGCTTCGGTCTGCAGCGCCCGTGCGTCGGCCAGGAACTTGTCGCCGGAGACGCGCAACAGCGTGTTGCGATACGAGAATCCTCTCCCTCCTCCGGTTTCGCCCCCGGTGACGACTTCGGCCCCGGCGGCCCGCAGCGCCGCGATCCCGCGCTCCAGGTGCCGCAGGACTCCTTCACCGAGCAGCGTCCCGACCGGCGCCGCGGCGAATTTGTCGCGGACGAGATTCAGAAACGCCTCCGCCTCCGGTCCGGCGATCAGGAACACGAGCCCGGGATTGGTGCAGAACTGCCCCGTTCCCATGAGGCAGCTTCCCGTGAATTCATCGGCCAGCGCCGCCGCCCGTTCGGCCAGCGCGCCGGGGAGGAGGACGACCGGATTGATGCTCGACAATTCGAGGTAAATCGGCTTTCCCGAGCGGTCGGCGGCGGCTTTCAGCACCAGTCCCGTTTCCCGCGCGCCGGTGTATCCCGTGGCCCCGATCTGCGGATGCGCGACGAGCCGTTCGCCGTCGGCATGATCGGTGCGATAAATCAGTTGCACGAAGCCGGCGGGCATCTCGGTTTCGCGGGCGGCGTGCTGCGCCTCTTCGGCAAACAGCCGCGTCGTTCCGGGGTGCGAAGAGTGGCCCTTGGCGATCACCGGATTTCCGGCCGCCACGGCCGCCGCGAAGTCGCCGCCGGAGATTCCGTTGAAGGCGAACGGAAAATTATTCGGCCCGAAGACCACCACCGGGCCGATGGGAGCGAAGATCGATCGAATGTTCGCCTTCACGTCGATGATCGGCCGCAGCCACGACCCCTCGCGCGCCGCCGCGGCCGCCTGCCGCAACTGGTTCGTCGTCCGGGGAAGCTCGGCTTTGGCGAGGCGCG
>JBLMWR010000750.1:0-4702 GCA_050257335.1 Deltaproteobacteria bacterium
CAACTGCTGTCGACCCTGAAAAAGCTGCGCCTCACCGGGAAGAGCTACCGCCTGGGGAACCGCGAGAAACCGTCAAAAGATACCAAAGCGCCCACCGGGTCGCTGTCCGATAAATAGCTCAGCTCAATGGCTCAAAGGTGGCCACTTCTCACGAACCCACCCGTAACCCCTCCGGCTGGTATCTTTTCAAGCGCCCACGAGTGGTATCCTTTGAAGCGCCCAATGACAATTGGCCACAATGATCCCACTCAGGTAAAGACCGCGACGCTGGTGATGCTGGCACCCAGTCTCCAGGAGACGTACCTCACATTCACCCTGCACAATATCGGCATCTTCCGACTCGACCCGCTGTCGCTCGATCCCGCAGGACCCGGTGGAATCAACTCTCTGCCGATGATGAGGGCCGAGATGCATGTGAATCAGCCGGATCTTGAATTTCCGAATGAGAGGATGGATCGGAGCGGCGGTCTCGATCCTCAACGATGGCTGGATGATTGCGCGGCGCCCGGTCTTCCCGGTCATTCGGCCAGCGCGGATCGGTCAAATTGACGTCACATCGG
Source organism: Deltaproteobacteria bacterium (assembly GCA_050257335.1). Lineage (GTDB taxonomy): Bacteria > Planctomycetota > Planctomycetia > Planctomycetales > Planctomycetaceae > JACQFH01. The sequence continues at coordinate 561 of JBLMWR010000750.1, forward strand.
CCAGCGCGTGGATCGGAGCATGCGCGGGCTGGCAGAGGGAGCAGGCTAACCCAGAATCTCGGCGATCGGCCGGCCGCCGTGCGCCACGGCGACTGGACGGTCGTTATCGTACACTTTCATGTCGGGATCGATTCCCAGCAGGTGATAAATCGTGGCGCAGATGTCACTGGTGCTGACCGGGCGGTCCTTGACGTAGGCGGCATGGGCGTCGGAGGCGCCGTGGACCGTGCCGCCGCGGATGCCTGCCCCGGCAAACAGCACGCTGTAGGCGTAGCTCCAGTGGTCGCGGCCGGCGTTGGCGTTGACCTGGGGCGTGCGACCCATGTCGCTCATCAGCACGACCAGCGTCTCATCCAGCAGGCCCCGCGATTCCAGGTCGTCCAGAAGCGCGCTGTACGTGAGGTCCAGCGAGGGGAGGGCACCCCGGAGCCAGTTGAAATTGTCGGCGTGCGTGTCCCACGAATTGTCGCCTGGAAAATCCCAGGTGACGTTCACAAACCGGACCCCCGCCTCGACCAGCCGGCGGGCGATGAGGGCGCTTGAGCCAAACAGCGTGCGGTCGTAGCGGTCGCGCAGCCCGGGGTCGGCGGTCGTCAGGTCGAACGCGCTTTTGAGCTTGGTCGAAGTGAGCAAGCCCAGCGCCCGTTGCTGGATGCGGTCGACGTCGTCGAGCGCGCCACGCCCTTCCAGCCGGCGCTGGTTCCGATTGAACTGCTGCAGCAGCCCCTCGCGCTTCTCGAGGGAATCCAGCGTGACCCCCTCGGCGAGGCGCGTGTTCCGGGAGAGGAACGGCTCGCCGTCAAGAACCTTCATTTTCCCGAGGGTGCGGTGTTTCGACTTGTCGAACTCGGAGAAGAGCGGGTCGTATCGCTTGCCGATGAAGCCGGCATACGGACCCGGATAGCGCACCGTGCCGCCGGCATTGCCGGCCCCCGCGTAGTTGGGGAGATAGACGTAGTCCGGCAGCTCCCTGGTCGCCGGGCGGAGGTACTCGCAGACCGAACCCATGCTGGGGGGATAGGTGTCCTTGGTACTGGTGATGTCGGCCAGCGCGATCTCGTAGCCGGTGTAACTGGGGAGCGGGTTATGGCAGCCGGCCTTGTGATTGACCGAACGGACGATCGCCGTTTTGTGCATCCACTGGGCCGACAGCGGCAGCAGTTCGCAAATCTGGACGCCCGCCACATTCGTGTCGATGGGCTTGAACTCGCCGCGGGTTTTCTCCGGGGCGCCCGGCTTCAAATCGTACATATCCTGCGTCGGCGCGCCCCCCAGGAGATACAGCAGGATCACGCTCCGGGCCTTGCCCGGCCGGACCAGGCTGCTTTCTTCGAGCGCGAACAGGCTGGGCAGGTTGAAGGCCCCCCCCAACAGCGAGAGCGCACCGGCCTTGAGAGTTTCGCGGCGGGTCAGCCCGTCACACAAACGTCGGCGGCTGCCAAACATGGTGATCATGGCAATCCTCTTAATGGCGAAACAGGAACTCGTTGGTGTTGAGCAGCGCCCATTGGACGTCCTCCCAGGCGGCGCGCCTGTCGGCGGCCGTTGCCACGTGGTCGAGCACCGCGCGGGCCTCATCGGCCAGCGGCGGCCGCGATAGAGTCGCCAGGAACAGTTCTGTGACAACGTCGGCGTCGGGCACTCTGGCAGCCAGCAGCCGGCCGAGCCGATTGTCGGGCACGCGGAGCTTGCGGAGCACCATCTCGCCGTTTCGCATCTCCAGGGCGCGGGCCAGGTTGACGTCCCCCTCGCGTTCGCACTCGCAGGCCGCTTCGCGGGCCGGCTGGCCGAACGCCTTCAGAAACGGGTGGCGGTCCCACGAGGCATAGCGGCCCCCAGTGTAAACGACCTGCCCGTCGGGAAGCTGCACGGCCCGCGTGCCCGGCGGCATTCCGGTGAACTCCTCCGGCGCCCCGGTGGCGCTGCAGATCGCATCCAGCAGCAGCTCGGCCGTCAGCCGCTTCCGCTTGACAAGGGCGTGTGAGAAATACTTTTCGTCCTCAGGATTGGCGGCGTTGGCGTGGGAGCTGAGCTGCCAGGTCCGCGAGTTGGCAATCGTGCGAATGATATGCTTCACGTCGAAATGGCTGTCGACGAAGTCGCGAGCCAGGGCCGCCAGCAGCTCATCGTTGGCGGAGGGGTTCGAATCGCGGAAGTCATCCGGCGGATCGACAATGCCCCGGCCGAGCAGGTGGAACCAGAGACGATTCACGGTGGCGCGGGCGAAGTGCGGGTTGGCCGGCGAGGTGACCTGTTCCGCCAGCATCAGGCGGCGGTCCGCGCCCGGCGAAATGACGGGGGCGGGCATCCCGGGCAGTTTGGGGGTCATCGGTTTGCCAGTCTGCGGATTGGTGATTTCCTCGCGCCCCGCCGAGTAAATCACGAGCGCGTTCTCCCGCAACTGCCAGGGATAAGGCTGCGGCGGACTCCCCGGAAACAGCGCATCGGGCTTTGCCTTGAGCTGCGGGAACCAGGCCGCCATGTGGTAGTAGTCGTTCTGAGTCCAGCGCTCGAACGGATGGTTGTGACATTTGGCGCACTGCAAGCGGATGCCGAAGAAGAGTTGGGCGGTCCCCTCGGCCAGACTCTGCGGGTCGCGGACGACCGGCGCTCCGTTGTCGTACGGCCCGCGGTAATAATTGGCGGGGGGATTGGCAAACGTGCTGCCGCTGGCCGTGAGCAGCTCCCTGACGACTTCGTTCCACGGAGTGGTGCGTTCGATACGGCTCCGCAGCCACTGGTGGTAGGCATGGCTCCCCTTGATCTGAATTGTCAACCGGTTGGAGCGCAGCACGTCGAGCCATTTGTACGCCTGAAAGTCGGCGAACTCTGGCCGCTCCAGGAGCTGATCGATCAGCCGGGCGCGCTTGTTGGGCGCGGCATCGGCCAGGAAGGCGCGGCACTCGTCCGGCGTGGGCAGGATGCCCCCCAGATCGAGGAACGCCCGGCGGACGAATTCCTGGTCGGTGCACAGGTCGGCCGGCAGGATATTCAGCAGCTTGAGCTTGGCGAAGACGTGCTGGTCCACGTAGTTCTGCACGGGGGGATTGGACCACGCGAAGCCCGGCCGCGGTTCGAGATACGTGAGCCGCGCGCACTCGATGACGCTGAGATAGCGGCACAAAATGGCGGCCTCGCCCGTCTGCTTCAATTCGACCAGGCCGTTGGCATCAACGCCGGCAATGCCCTCGTCGCTGCTGCTGAAGGCGGTCAAACGGGTGACGTCGCGCACGCTGCCGTCGCCAAAGTGGGCCAGCACCACCAGCTGTTGCCAGCGGGCGGGCGCCAACTGGACCCGGTTGCGCGGCTCAACCTCGATCTTGACCAGGTCCGGCAGGTCGGCTGGATCGTCACGCAAACCCTCGGTGAGCCACGCGCGAACGATTTCTTGCGGGACCGGATTCGCCGACAGCAGCCGCGGCCCCCCCGCGTGAGCGACCAGCCCGATTCCCTTCTTCAGGATGAGGCTTGCCTCGGCATCGAACCGGTTCGTCCGGCGTCCCAGGGCGGAGTGAGTCAACTCGAGGAAGTCGGCCGCCGGGTCGTAGCCGCGGAGGCTCAGCTTGAATCCCCCTCGTCCACTGGGAATGCCGTGGCACGCCCCCGCATTGCAACCAGCCACGTTGAGCGCCGCGATGAAATCGCGGCGGAAGCTGACCGGTTGAGGTTTATCGACGTCGGTCACGACGACCGGGACGCGGGCTGTCTGTTCGCCGGCCTCGATGACGAGCGCCGTTTCGCCGGCCGTTTGAGGCGCGAGCAAGCCCCCACGGCTGATTTTCACGAGGCTGGGATTTTCCACGCGGAAGTTACAGAAACTCGTCAGGTCGCGCTCGCTGCCGTCGCCGTAGCGACCGGTGACAAGAACCTGTCGCATGGCGCGCGGCCCGGCCAGGCGGATCGCTTCGGGCCGAACGACAAGCGAGACCGGATGGCCAATGCAGGCGGCCTTCTCTGCTTGTCTCTCGGGTGCCCCCTTTTTCTCGGGGGCACCAGTGGCCAGAGTGGCCGCCGTCACGAACCATGCCGCCGCGAAAAGGAGCTTGCTCGTCAGATGCCTCATGGTGGAGCCTTACACTGGCCCAGGGGAAGCCACCCGGTGCATGCGATCGTCCGTTGAGCCAATCAACATGGACTTCGAG
>JBLMWR010000751.1:0-3757 GCA_050257335.1 Deltaproteobacteria bacterium
CGTCGGCGCCAATACGGTGCCGTTCGCGGATCGCGCGCTCGCGCTCAATCCGTGAATGCAGCCCCGGCCGATGCGGAACGAGAATCTGGAAGTCGTGCGCGCAGCACTTCTCCCATTCCCGGCGCGATGCATCGTCCACGAATTCAAACCCCTGAAAGCGCAGCTCGGTGCTGCGGATCCAGCGGGAAACGAAGGAAGTCACCAGGATGCCCACGCCGAACGCCAGGGCGATTTCGAGACCAGCCCGACTGATCACGACGGTCAGCGCGGTCATCGTCAGGAAGAAGAGCAGCACGAGGCCGACGGGCGCCGTTGCCAGCCTCCGGGAAAAGCCCGGCTGGTAACGTGCGCGGAGGTCGGCCAGCGCGGCGAAGGACCCTCCCGACAGCAGAACCAGAACGCTGGTCGCATAGACCCATTGCAGCGATCCAATGTTGGCATGAAACAGGAAAACGACAACCAGCACCAGAATGTTGAAGAACCGCATTTTGACGCCCAGCCGGTGAGCCCATTCCATTTCCATCCCGAAGCGATTCAGGTATTCCGGCACGAAATCGCGCAGGGCGATGGCGACGCAGGCCCCCGCCAGGCACAGAATCGAGACCGAGCAGGCATCGTAAACGGTCCCGAAGGCCGGCCCAAACAGGCCGTTGAGCGAATTTCCGGAAAGACCATTGGACAGCCGTCCTCCGTGAGCGAGATACGCCAGCGCCCGGTGAATGGCGGCGCCGTGTTCCTGGAATTCGCCGGCCGGAATGAGGGTGGCCGCGACGGTCACGGAACTCAGCAGGCCGACGGCCATGATTCCGGTCGCGGCCACGAGCAGTTTGCGCATGCTGCGGATCCGCCCGCGCGGAATCTCGGGATCGTCGTCGGGATTTCCCCGGATCAGCGGAACGACCGCCATGCTGAGCTCGAAGCCGCTCAGACCCAGCGCCACGTACGGAAAGCCGACGAGCGCCAGCCGAATCAGCCGCCAGGCCGCCGGCAGAGGCGCCGTCGCCGAACTTTCGACGACGTGCAGGTCATAGGAAGCCGCCTTCAGCCATTCCTGTACGACCGGCCTTCCTTCACCGGCCAGATAGACCAGGCCGCTGCCGATCACCACCGCGTTCAGCGCCAGGTAACATACGACGACGACCGCCGCCAGGCGCAGGAAGATGCGCGGAGAACCGCTGCGCCACCAGGCCCACAGCGAAAAGCTCACTACCGACAAGAGCAGCGTCACCACCAGTTGCCGATCGAAATGGGCGAGAATCCTCTGCCAGAGCGGATGGGCGGACCAGCGCTCGGGATGAAAGTGCTGCGTCACCAGCGGATCGACGTGGCCGCGAAAGTACGGGTTGGCGCGGAGGTGCTCGGCGGCGTCGGCGACCGACAGGTTCTGGGTGACGACGTAGTCGGTCGCCACGAACGCCAAGAGGAGCAGCACGAGGAGCTTGCCGGCCCAGCCGGGGATCAAACGTTCGATCACCCCTGTTCCTCCCCGCCCGTGCGGCGAGCGCCCCACGACGTACAAATACACCGGAAGCGCAGCCAGCAGCGTGACCGCCACGACGAGCAGGGCCGCGAACGGCGCCAGGGGACCGGCGGCTTCAACCGCCAGCGACGGCAGATAGGCCAGCGTGCTGAAATAATCGAGCCCGATCAGGCACAGGACCAGCCACCACGCGCTGGGAGAAACCGCTCCGGGAGACGTATGACGCGCATTCATGCGGCACCATCGCCGGCGGAAACCGTGCCGGCCTGAAGATACAAACGGTTCCCGTGGCCGGTCGGATCACAGCACCCACGTAAGTGTGTGGCGCACAACTGGATCGGACGAGCCGGGGGCACAGGCGATCTGAGTCTAATCTGCCACTTCGGCCCAGAGACAGAGCTGCACGGCGGCGTTCAGGGGCATCTCGGCGATTCCCAGAGCGATCCGCGTGTGCCGGCCGGCGTCGCCGAATAGTTCCACGAGCAGCTCCGACGCGCCGTTGAGCACGTGCGGCTGTCCGCGGAAATCCGGGGCCGAGTGGACGTACCCCTCGACGCGCACGATGCGCTTCACTTTTTCGAGGCTCCCCACGCAGGCTTTGATCTGCGCCAGGGCGTTGACGCAGCAGATCCGCGCGGCGTTCCATCCGTCCTGCTCGTGCAGTTCGGCGCCGACCCGGCCTTCGAAGGCGATCTGCTTGCCGATGAAGGGCAACTGGCCGCTGGTGATGACGAGGTTGCCGGTGCGAATCACCGGGATGTAGGCCCCCACCGCGGGGGGCGCCGACGGAAGTTGCAGACCGAGTTCCTGCAGTTTCGCTTCGATGGTGCTCATCAGATTCTCACAAAAATCTTGTTGCGGTACATCCAGTACAGAATCAGCCAGTAGACGATCAGCACGGCGCCCCCCAGGACCAGCGGTTCGATATCCACGAGAACTTCGGGCGTATTGCCCGAAATCTTGAACCAGAGCTTCTCCAGGAATTTGAACCAGTCCTGTCCGAAATGAATCTGGAACGACTGCAGGATGAAGCCCTGGATCAGGTGGACCAGGCAGTAGATGGCGATCGAATTCATGCCGATGACGATGAGAGGAAACGACCAGGCGCGCCACGCGAGTCCGTCGATGACGCCGTAGAACCCGGCAAGCATCAGCAGGCACCAGCCGCCGCTGTAGAGAACCCATGCGGGCGTCCAGATGCGCTTGACGCTGGGACAGATGCCGTATTTATCGAGCAGAAATCCGGCCGCCAGCGCGACGCCTCCGGCGGCCACGAGCCACAGGACCTTTTTCGATTTCGGTTTGCCGCTTTTCAACCATCCCCCGGCAATGAGCCCCAGGATCATCGTCCCCAGCGTGGGAATGAAGCTCAGCGTGCAGTACCCGCCGAGGTTGGGTTTGAACGGCTCTTCGTACGGGAAGTGCCGCAGGAACCATTGGTCGAACGTCCAGGCCAGGTTCGTGTTCTTGTTCCAATGGGCGGCAAACCCGGTGTACGGTGGATTCTCCGCAATCCATTTTTCCGACACGCTTACGGAGCTGTAATCGAAGTCCGCCGGCGGGAGAGGATACCAGGCAAATGCTCCCCAATAGCCGACCAGGATCACCGCCAGGGCCAGCGCCTGCCACCAGACGCACGTAAATCCCAACAGAAACAGAAAGATATAACCGAGACCGATCTGGCTGAGGGTGTCTTCGAATGTGAACCGGGTCTGGCTGGAGTGGGTCGAACGCAGAAAGACCCCGAGGGCCACCAGCAGCAGAGCCCGCCATGCGGCGTGAAAGAGCATCCGCCGGAAAGACTGGCCTTTGGCCTTGCGGCTGGCGATTGAAAATGGCCGCGCCACCCCTACGAGAAATGAAAATGAGGGCTGAATCAGGTCATGCAGCGAGCAACCCGACCACTCGACGTGCGAAGTGTTGAACGCGAGCAGTTCCCAGACCTTGTTGCCGGGAAAGTGACCGGCCACCTGCCTGATCCGCAGCACCTCGGCCATCATCAGAAACATCACGAACCCGCGATAAGCGTCGAGCGACGACAAGCGGCTCGGAAGAACCGGCGGCAGTGGAGAAGAGGACTGCATCGAAGTGGCTCGCTCGGGCTCCTGACGTGAATGCAAGACTCAGTTACGGATGTACCGGGCACGGCCTGCGGCCGCAACGATGACGAGCACCACGAAAAACCCGAGAATCACGAAAAACAACCGCGAATGGGGAACCGCATCGCACTAATGCTTTGTCAAAGATAAAAGTTAGGTTGTAGCCACGCTCGCCAGA
>JBLMWR010000752.1:0-5423 GCA_050257335.1 Deltaproteobacteria bacterium
GCGGCGCGCTCGATCATCTGCCGCTGAATGTCGCGGGCCGCTTCGTAAGCCGCGTAGCCCGTGGCGAACGTCACGCGGCATCCACCCGAGACGTCGGTGTAACCCACGCTGTCGGTATCGCCGACTGTGGGAATCACGTCTTCGGCGGCGATCCCCAGGGTTTCGGCCAGTTGCATGGCAACGCTGGTGCGCGTCCCGCCGATGTCGGTCGAACCTTCCACCAGGGCCACAGTGCCGTCGGGGTTGACCGTCGCCGAGACCGAAGATTTCAAACCGCAATTGAACCAGAACCCCGTGGCCACGCCCCGGCCGCGGTTCTTGCCGACCAGGGGGGTCTTCCAATGCTGGCTGTTTTTGACGGCCTCGACCGACTCGATCATCCCGACGCGCGGAAAGACCGGGCCGTCGACGCGGCGCGTCCCTTCGTGGGCCCCGTTCTTCACGCGAAACTCGAGTGGGTCGATCTGCAGCTTTTCGCAGACCTCGTCGACGACCGTTTCCATCGCGAAGGCGGCGTTAGTCGCCCCCGGAGCACGGTATGCGCTCGTCTGCGGCTTGTTGACCACCACGTCGTAGCCGTCGATGCGGCCGTTGGGAATATCGTAGCAGGCGAAGATGCACATGGCCCCTGCGCCGATCGGCGAACCGGGGTACGCTCCCGCTTCGTACGCCATGTACGCCTCGGCCGCCGTGATCTTCCCGTCCGCTCCCGCACCGAGTTTCACCCGGATGTATGACGCCGGAGTCGGGCCGGTCCCTTCGAAGACGTCGGCGCGGCTCATCAGCACCTTGACCGGTTTGCCGGTCTTCTTCGAGAGAATCGCCGCCACCGGCTCGAGATACACCCGGATCTTGCCGCCGAACCCGCCTCCGATTTCCATGGGGACGACTTTGACGTGCGAGATCGGCAGGTCCACCAGCTCGGCCACCTGCTGACGGACCGTAAAGGCCCCCTGCGTGCTGGTCCAGATGGTGACGTGGCTGTCGGCATTCCACATTGCCGTGGCGTTATGCGGCTCGATATATCCCTGATGGACAGTCGCCGTGTGGAACTCGCGTTCGACGACGACTTTCGCCTTGGCGAAGCCCTGGGCGACGTCCCCCTTTTCGAACCGGAAATGCTTGGCGATATTGCTGGGCTTCGTCGCGGGCTTGCCCAGCTCGTCGGTGAAGAGATCCTCGTGCAGCAGCGGCGCCGCGAGCTGCATCGCCGCGCGAACCTCGACCACCGCCGGCAGGACATCGTAATTCACTTTGATCAGCCCGGCGGCTTCTTCGGCGATATGCATCGAATCGGCGGCCACCGCCGCCACGGCATGGCCCTTATAGAGGACCTTGTCGGCGGCCAGAATGTTGTTGCTCAGGTGCCGCAAGTTCACGGCCCCTTCCCCCAGCTCCACGATGCGGCTCCCCGGTTCGCGGAGATCCTTGTGCGTCACGACGGCCCGCACTCCGGGCAGGGCCAGCGCCTGGGAAACGTCGATCGACCGGATCCGCGCGTGGGCATGCGGACTGCGGAGCACAACGCCGGCGAGCTGGCCGGTCAGATGCACGTCGGCCCCGTATTTCGCGCGCCCGGTGACCTTATCGACCCCGTCGTGCCGGAGGGGGCGCGTCCCGATCACTTTGTAGTGCCTGCCCTCGCCGTTTTTCGCGTGGGTTTTGGTGTCGTGTTCAACGGTCGCCATGAAAGATGTCTCCCGGGAAAGGCGCGAAACCGCAAGCGTATGGCATGCAGATCGTGCTTCGCATTTCTCTATCCTCTATCCTCTATCCTCTATCTTCTCAGCCGTCTCACGCGTGCACTTTCTCCCCAACGGCGCGGCGCCTCTTCGCGGCATCCAGCACGGCGCGAACGATCTTGTCGTAGCCCGTGCAGCGGCAGAGATTGCCGGAAAGGTAGAAGCGGATGTCGTGTTCGGTGGGATCTGGGTTTTCCGCCAGCAGGGCTTTGCACGACATGATGAACCCCGGCGTGCAGATGCCGCACTGCAGGGCCGCGTTTTCCAGAAATGCCTGCTGGATCGGATCCAGGCCGTCCGACGGGGCGACCCCTTCGATCGTTTCCAGGACCGCCCCCTCGGCTTCGACCCCCAGCACCAGGCAACTGACGACGGGACGGCCGTTCATGAGGACCGTGCAGGCTCCGCAATTTCCGTTGGCGCACCCTTCCTTGGCCCCGGTGAGCTCCAGCGTGTCGCGGAGGACTTCCAGCAGGGTCTGCCGCGGCTCGCACAGAAACTCCACCTGCCGCCCGTTGATCGTCGTCGTCACGACGCGTCGCTTTGCCATGAAGTCAACTCCCCAATCGATGTCGAATCACACGTTGTACGACCGCAGGCCCAAGGGCGGGCACCGACCGACAGGCTGGTCCCCGCGGGTGCAGCGCATCGCTACAGCTTCGCCTGCCTCACTGCCTCCTCCAGCACCCTCCGCGTCAGCACCCCCGTGATTTCCAGCCGGAACTCTTTCGTTCCCCGCATGTCGTCGATCGGTCTGGCGATCGAGCGGGCCGCATCGACGGCCCTGGCGATGACCTCGCCGGTAATCTTCTGACCGGCCAGAAGATCTCCCGCGGCTTTTGCAAACAGGGGGGTGGGCCCCACGGCCCCCAGGGCGATCCGCGCCGATTCGAATTTTTCGCCGGTTTTGTCGAGCACGACCGACGCGGCGACGCCCACCACGGCGATATCCATCTCGTTGCGGGGGATGAACCGCCGGTAATGCGATCCACTGTGCGCCGGCCGCGCAGGTAACCGCAACTCGACCAGGAATTCCCCGGGCTCGAGAACGTTCTTCCCCGGGCCTGTGCAAAAGTTCTCGACGGCGACTTCGCGCGGGCCTTTGGGACCGGCGATGACCGCCACCGCCCCCAAGGCGATCAGCGACGGAGTCGAATCGGCGGCCGGGCCCGAATTGCACAGGTTGCCGCCGACGCTCGCCCGGCTTTGAATCTGAATCCCGCCGATGATCCGGGCGCTGTCGGCCAGAGCCGCATACGCCCGGGAAACACGCTCGTCGCCATAAATGCGATAGCAGGGAACGGCCGCTCCCAGCCGCAGCCCTGTCGCCGTCAGCTCCAGCACGTTCAGCTCGGGGATTTTCTTGATATCGACCACGACCTGCGGCAGATGCCGCCCCAGGCGAATCTGGTCGATCAGATCGGTCCCGCCGGCAAGCGGCCTGGCCGATCCGTCGTGCCGGGAAAGAGCCTGAACCGCCTCGGCGACGGAGGTCGGGGCTTCGTACTCAAAGTCGCGCATCGCTGGTGTACCTGAGGGGGGACGTCGATCTTGTCGTGACTCGCGTCCTTTAGAGTAACGCCTGATTCGCCAGCCGCAAGTCTGCCACGGGGATGGTCACACCCACTTCGGCTGCCATCCGCCACGATACGATTTGGTGAGCAGCGCCTGCGCATGCGGCGAACCGGCGAGCTCCAGTTTCTCTGCGTTCCACGACAGCGCCGTTCCAGCGAGCCGGATGGCGATCGTCCCCAGCAGCACAGTCTCGCTCAGTGGGCCCGAGTAATCGAAGTGCGATGTCGTCCTGTCTTCGCCGCGGCAGGCGTCCGCCCATGACACGTAATGATCGCGCGCGGGGACCACGGGGATCTTGAAGTCGGAGAATTTCTCCTCCGGCAACAGTTGCGGCATCGCCACGTGCGGAATCACCAGCGTCCCCTTTTCCCCGAGCAAAATCGAGCCTGATCCGGGGAGCGCGAATTCTTCCGGCACTCCGAGCGCCTCCCGCGGCGGAAACTTTCCTTCGCCATCGTACCAGGTGACTTTGATCGTCTTCCCCGCCGTCATTTCGGTGCCCGGGAATTCGTAGGCGACAGTGGACCATTTCGTCCACACTTCCCGGTTGATCGGGGGCGCGTCGGCCCGGATCGCGAGCGGCGCGGTGAGTTTCACGGCCATGAACACGGGATCGAGAATGTGGCAGCCGAAATCCCCCAGTTGCCCGTTCGAGAAATCCTGCCAGGCGCGCCAGTTGAACGAATGATAGATTTTCGGCAGGTACGGACGCTGGGGAGCGACGCCAAGCCACTCGTCCCAGTGCAGCGTTTCGGGGACCGCTTCGCTTCCCGGTGGCCGGTCGTCCACGAGCATCCACCCCATCTTTCCGCTTTGCCACGAGTGGACTTCCCGCACCTTGCCGATCACTCCGTCGTGAACGAGCTTCACCGCGGTTCGATACGCCTCGTGCGATTGAATCTGGTTCCCCATCTGCGTGACGACGTTGTTTTTCTTCGCGGCCAGCCGCATCTGCCGCGCCTCGAAGACCGTGTGCGTCAGCGGTTTCTGGCACTGCACGTGTTTTCCGAGCTGCATCGCGGGGAGCGAGATCGGAGCGTGCATGTGATCGGGCGTGGAGACGATGACGGCGTCGAACTCCTTGTGCTCATCGAACAGCCTTCGCCAGTCGGTGAATTTCCGGGCCTGCGGATATTTTTCCGCCGCCCGGCCGAGATGTTCTTTCGTCTCATCGACGTCGCACAGCGCTACGACCTGCACGTGCGGGCTGGCGGCGGTGGCGGTCAGGTCCGACCAACCCTTGCCTCCCGTCCCCACCGATGCCACGCGCAGCCGGTCATTGGCCCCGAACACCCGCGACCAGTTCGCGGCGGGAATCGACAACGCCGCTCCGGCAACGGCAACCTGCTTCAAAAATCGACGGCGAGACGTCCGAACCGGCATGGCATCGGCCTCCTGGTGGCGGGAATGGATGGAACGCATGAGCAACAGTTTAATCGAAACGCCCGCTTCCGGCCACGTTCAGCGATCGTCCAGAAAACGCCGGGCGCGCTGAAGAAAGACGTCGGCGTGCGATCGTCCGTACCGCGCGAACGGATTCCCGTGCATTCTCTGTCAGGGAATTCCGTCCGGCGCAGAAGGCTCGACCGACGAGTCGACGATAATCATTATTGAACGTGCGGACAACCTAGGGCGCGCCGGCCGCGATGATAGAGTTGCTTTTTCAGTTTGAGTACAGCCAGTTCCTTGGCTTTCGCCTCGACTTCGACCGTGACGTTCAAATTGCTCCAGCACAGGGGGAAGTCTTTCACGTCGATGTAATCGTGGTGACGTTCCGGATGCGGACCGTTCCAGCCTTCGACAGGGCTGGAAATGTGAAACAAGGGCTCGCGATTCCAGGTGCCTATGGACTGCTCGGTCGCCTCTTCCACCGTCAAGTCATCTCGATTGCAGCGGTGATGATGAACGTCGTATACGAGCGGGATGCCCGTCGCTTTACAGAAAGGCAACAAGTCGGCGGGAGTGAAAATCCTGTCGTCATTCTCGACGGTCAACCGGCTTCTGAGCCTGGTCGACAGCCGGTCGAGACTGCGGGCAAGGTTTGCGAGCGCATCCTGCTTGTTGCCGAATGCCCCGCCGCCGTGGATATTGACGACATCGGCGCCG
>JBLMWR010000753.1:0-2514 GCA_050257335.1 Deltaproteobacteria bacterium
CAGCTCCACCTGTTCACCGCGATCGCTCTGAACCTGGAAGAGGCCGCCGACGCTCTGCTGCGATCCGTTCTGACGCTGCGCGATTATGTCATGGGCGAGGTTCTGACGAAGTAGCGATCTAAAGGATGCCGGTGTGATGCCGATGGCAGAGGGCGGCGTGGAGCTGTACCACCTGGGATGCGGGTTCGCCGACTCTCGCGGCGCGACCGCCGACATCGTGGGAAGCAAGGCCGCCAATCTGTTCCGGCTGGCGGCGGCGGGACTGCCCGTTCCGCCCGGGTTTGTCCTTCCCACCGGCGCGTGCCGCGAATACCTGCACGCGGGACGCAAGCTGCCGGACGGATTTGCGGAACGGCTGAAGCGCCATCTGCAGCCCGTGGAGTCGGTGACGGGTTTCACATTCGGCGGCGACCGGCGACCGCTGCTGGTGTCGGTGCGCTCCGGGGCGGCAGTCTCGATGCCCGGCATGATGGATACGATCCTGAATGTCGGACTCTGCGAGCGGACGCTGCCGGCGCTCTTGCGGATGACCGGAAACCCCCATCATGCCTGGGACTCGTACCGGCGACTGGTGCAGGCGTATGCCGAAGTCGTCGAGGGCCTCTCGTCCCAACCGTTCGAAAAGGCGCTGACCGATTACCTGCAGCGAGAAGGAGTGCCCTCCCCGCGCGAGCTTGACGTAACGGCTCTCAAGGACCTGACCGCAGAGTTCCTCGCGAAGTTCGAAGCCGCGGCTCGAAAACCATTCCCGCAGGAACCGCTGGTCCAGCTCGCCGGGGCCGTTGAGGCCATCTTCCGCTCGTGGGAAAGCCCGCGGGCGGTCGAATACCGCCGACTGCATGGACTCGATCATCTGGCGGGGACGGCGGCCCTGGTTCAGGCGATGGTGTTCGGCAACATGGGGGGAACGTCGGGCTCGGGAGTCGCTTTTACCCGTGATCCGAGCACCGGGGAGAAGCTGCTCTACCTCGATTTTCTCTGGAACGCGCAGGGCGAGGATGTCGTCTCCGGCCGTTGCCCGGTGCACAGCTCCGCGGCCCTGCAACAGGCGATGCCGCCGCTGTACCGCGAGCTGCTGCGCACTTCCCGCCAGCTTGAGCAGTTGTTCGGTGACGTTCAGGACTTCGAATTCACGGTGCAGGAGGGGCGGCTGTACCTGTTGCAGTCCCGCGACGCCAAGCGCACACCGTGGGCTGCCCTGCGGATCGCCTGCGACCTCGTCGGGGAAGGATTGATCGATCCGGAACAGGCGTTGCACCGCTTGGCAGGCTACGATCTGCAGACGATTCAATCGGTTCGGCTGGCTTCGGGCGCTGAACTCGTCCCGTTGTGCCGCGGGACGCCCGCCAGTCCCGGGGCGGCGGTCGGAGAGATCGCGCTCAACCCGGCCGCCGCTGTCGCCGCGGCGTCCGCAGGCCGCACGCCGATCCTCGTGCGATCCGATATCTCGCCCGACGACATCGCCGGGCTGGCGGTCTCGGCCGGCGTGCTGACGTCCCTGGGGGGCCGCACGTCGCACGCCGCCGTCGTGGCCCGGCAGCTCAACAAAGTCTGCATTGTGGGTTGCCAGGAGCTGCTGATCGACGCGAACCGGCGCGGCTGCCGCCTCGGTGAGCAATGGTTCCACGAGGGGGATTTCGTGTCTCTGGATGGCTCTTCCGGATGCGTCTATCCCGGAAAACTGGAGGTCGTGATGGAAAAGCCGAACGACTGCCTGCGGCAGGTTGAAAGCTGGAAGGGTGCTCATTCGGAAGGGGCGATGGCGTAACGCGGTCGCGACGGGTGTAGTCCGGTCACTCCGTGACCGGTCATCAAATCCCCGGCTGCGGGCAGTCACGAAAATGGTAGGCCACCCGCACCATTCCGGATCCTTTCATGACGTTCCTGACCCATTCCAGCCGCGCCTGCCGCCAGGCGTCCGCCGCTCCGATGTCGAGTTTCAAGGCCTCGTAGCGGGCGTGGATCAATGCACAATCGGCCCGCACTTCCGCGGGCCACTGGGACGGATGCTGCGAGCACGAGGCAAGCACGTCCACAATTCGTACCGCAATTGGGAGTTGTCGCATGGTGCCTTCTCCTGAGCCTGAGGTGCGTGAGAGCCGAGTGAGGCTATTATGAGCGCGGCCGATCGCGGCTGCCAGTCTGTTCAAGCCGGCCGCGTTCGTGGTCCGTCACGCCGCGGCCAGCACCAGCGCCGCGTTCAGCGCAATGTCGGCGACCAGGAAAATCCAGAACGAGATTCGGTCGAATCGCCGCGACAGGGGCTCATCACCGCGGCGGTCGAACAGGTAAAGCGAGATCGTCGATTCCACTAGCGACGAAAGAATCACCGCGATCCCGACCCCATTGACCACGTCGGCCAGCGTCATGACGCCCGTGTCGGGGACAAGCGAGCTCGTGATGTACGAATTGGCCACGCCGGGGAAGAGGGCGCCGACACCGAGCCCGAACCGTGGATCGACGTCGGTCGGTTTGATGAATAGCGCCAATAACGCGATCGCGCAGGCGACGAAC
>JBLMWR010000754.1:0-4993 GCA_050257335.1 Deltaproteobacteria bacterium
GGCGCCGCAGGGAAGGACGACCACGCCGGAGCCCCCGCGTGCCGAACCGCTTGCGTGAAAAATCTCGGCTGCCTCGCGCTGGTAGTCGCGCAGCTTGAAGGGCAGGCCGCCGCGCGTCTGCTCTCGAAGCCCGATTGCCAGCGGTTCGCCGGGCGTATATCCGGCCAGGTCCTCGACCGGCCAGCCGACCTTGATGAGCGCCTGCTTGAGCCGCCCCCGCTGCGCCGGATCGACGGCGAACTCGCGCGGCGAGAGCGGTTCTGTGACACAGGCGGCAACCTCCCGCTGATGTCCCAGTTCCGTCGCCAGCAACTCCGTCGCCGACACCAGCCGAAGCCCTTGACCGGCGTCACGAACGAGTTGCAACTTTCCGTACCGGGCGGCGTACTCGACAATTTCCGTTTCCACGTGGTGCGGAACGTCGTACTTCGCGAGGTCCTGGAGCGTGCGCACGATCCCCTGGGCGCTCTGGCCCGACGCGCAGGCATTCCAGATGGACAGAGGGGTGATGCGATAGGTATGGACGTGCTCGGGGGACTTGACCAGCTCGGCGAACCGGCCCAATGCGTCCCGGGCCTCGATATACCGCGGACTATGGACTTCGACGAGAACCGTATAATCGCCCTGAATGATGAGCGGATTATCGGAAGGATGGCTCGACATGCGACTCCGTTCAATTGGAAATCTGCCCGCGTCGGGGCGTCGAGCGGAATTGTATATCACGCTGTCGTCATCGGGAATCGTATCCGGGCAAAGAGTGACCGGAATACAGACATTATGATTGGCATTTCGCTCCGGGAACCGGCAATATGAGAGACTGGCAGACTGGTCCGCTGCGGCGGATTTGCCAGGACTTCAAAGGGAGCCGGCTGTGAAACAATCGATCGCCTGCGCAGGGTTGGTGCTTGCCGTCCTGTTTGTCCCGGCTTTCGCCGCCGACGAGGGGAACGCCGTAATGGTCATCCTGGACTTGCTCAAGGTCGGCAAGCTGGATGCGGCGGAAGAGCGGTTTGCCGCAGCCCTGAAGGAGTTTCCGGATTCCGTCCGCGTCAACGCGCTCCATCTGCAGCTCTTCGAGCTGAATGCCGAGGCCGAACACTGGCCGCAGGCCGCCGGGCACCTCGCGGCGTACATCGACCACCAGTTCTCGAAGATGAGCGATCTGCCCTCGGCGGCCGACGACATTCCCTCACTTGTCACGGTGCTTGGTCGCGTGCTGGAACGCGAGGAGACGTACAAGCCGACCGTCGGGCTGTTCGACCGCTATCTGAAACGCCTGCAGGAACAGGCCGCGGTGAAGCCGGAGCAGGAGGTGACAGTGGCGATCGCCGAGTTGACGGCCAACAAAATCGCCTGGCTGGCCGGGCACGAACAGGCCGACGCGGCCAGGGCGCTTCTCGAAAAGGAGGTGGCGGCGGCCGCGGCGGCGTTCGACAAGGACCGCGACGACATGGGCGCGATTCTCAGGCTGAACGCCGCGCTGCGGACGCAGTCGCAGGTCGCCGACGAGCTGTCCCCCGAAAAGGAAAAGGCTCACCGCGAACGGTACCTGGCGTTCCTGACAGAGCAGGCGCGGGCGCATCCCGACGAAGTCGCTCTCGTGGGAGCCTGCCTGAACGGACACCTTGTGGAAATCCAGAGCCTGGCGCCGACCGACCCCGACGCGGCGGAAAAGCTGGTCGAGACCGTCAAGACGTTCATCGCCGATTACAAGAAGCCGAAGCCTGCCGTCAGACGGCGGTTCAACATCGTCAAGCAGAATCTGGAGGCGCTCGCCCCGCAGATCGAGATCGCCCGGGCGCACCTGGCGCTGGTCGGCAAGAAGGGAGCGATTCCCGAGGCCGACGCCTGGCTCAACGGCGGTCCCCTGACCGCCAGCGATCTGGAAGGCAAAGTCGTGCTCCTCGACTTCTGGGCTGTCTGGTGCGGTCCCTGCATCGCCACCTTTCCGCACCTCCGCGAATGGCACGAGAAGTTCGCCGGCAAGGGGCTGGTGATCGTCGGCGTGACGAATTATTACGGTTACGGCTGGGACAGCGAAAACAATCGGATCAAGCGCGAACGTGGGCTGTCGAAGGAGATGGAAAACGCCGCCACGGAGAAATTCCTGGAATTCCACAAATTGAAGCATCGCATCGCAGTGATGGATGAGGATGCGAAATTCGACGAAAGGTACCTGGTCAATGGCATCCCGCAGGCGGTACTGATCGACCGGCAGGGAAAAGTGCGGCTGATTCGCATCGGCGCCGGCAGCCGGATCGCGAAAGACCTCGAGCGAATGATCGAGCGGCTTATCGCCGAACCCGCTCTGTAGCCGGGTCACTCTGTGACCCGGCGGTCTCGGCATCCGCAGGGCGGGCTTCCCCAGCCCGCCGGTGCGTGCTTTTCCGTCCTGGCCTCCACGCTCATTCGGCCACTCCGCCCTCAAAGGCAAGCAGGACGACTTCCTCAGGCCGTCCGTTTGTCGGCGACGCGTGGTGGCCCGATTCGCAACCGTGGCGCAAGCATGAGGGCCTGATGCACGGCGTCTAAGAAGTGCCGCACGGCCCGGAAGGGACGGCCCGCGCTCCCGCGCGGCATTCACGGACGGGCTTGGAAGCCCATCCTACTTTTTCGGCTCTTCAGCGCGGCGGTACGGCACCCAGAACCCGAGCACGCCCCCGGCGGCGATCATCAGCAGCGTCACCGTACCGCGGTCTGTAACATGCCGTAAAAAATGGCCAAGACTTTCATCCTTGGGCGATGGAAAGTACCGCCATTCCGTGAACAGTCCCAGGCACAGAGCGGCCAAGCCAAAAGTCAGAGCGAGCCATTTCGACTGTACCTTTCCAATTCCGGCTCCGATTCCCAGCAAGCCCCCTGGCAAGATCATGCCGTAAAACCCCTTCGTCACGAGCCAGCTAAAGGCTATATGGCCGAGAGCGCCTCCGACCACGGCGCCGACGATTGCAAGAAGCGTCGATTTCATGGATCCTCCCCGTCGCAGGCATTTCCCCGTCCAACCGTTTCAACAGACCAAACCATCAGCATCGCCGATGGCAAAATGGAAATCAACCGGAATCCGCGCAGCCCGTCGCTCGCCGCCTGTAGCCGGGTCACTCCGTGACCCGGCGGTCTGTGGGTCCAATTGCTGAGCGGGGCACGAGTGGCCATCCCGCGCGACAGATCGCGTTGCGGCAAACCGGCCGAAACGTCCCTCTTGAGCCGGATCCGCAAGGAACATCAATTCACGTCCGGTCACGGAGCGACCGGACTACCGGACGTCTTCCATCCTGTCGAGTCGATCCGCTCGAATTCCTTCTCGATCTCACGCCCCTCGTAGAACGACAGCCATCCCCGCAGGCGTTCGGTCTTCCCCGGCGGGCAATCCGGAAACTTGGGATCGGAATGGAGGCAAGGACACGGCGCGTTCCCCCACGCGCGGTCGCACGGCTCCCACGCCGTGATGATCCACCTGTCTCCTGCCTTGTTCCGGACAGCGACATACGGCTTCACGAAGAGCTTATTGTCGTTCGTCTGTTCCTCGAAGCCGGCGGCCCCTTTGAGCATGACGCAGTTCTGCACCCGCAGATCCGACAGCGGCTCCTTCGTGCCGTTCGTCAGCCGCAGCTCCATGCGGACGGCGTCCCGGCCGGGAGCGACGCGAGCGCCGAATACGATTCCGTTGGGGAGCTTGCGCTCAATTTCGAATGTCCCGTCCCTGATTCGCGTCCATTCCTGTTTTTCCAACTCGATGTTCTGTTTCGTCCAGACAGTGGGGACGTGCGTATGGGCCAGATAGGTCAGCCCCAGGTTCGACCACAGGGCCTCGGGGATGTCGGCGACCACGTAACTGGCCTCATCCCACGGAGTAAAGATGCTGACTTTCGTCTCGCGCTGCGGGCGCACCGCCCCATCCAGAAACCCGATCCGCGGATGCCGCCCGCCAGGGTAGGGGAGTACCAGCAGCGGCGCCCCCGCCGGTCGCTTCGGCTTCGTTTCCGGCCGGATGTTGAACTTCTTCAGTGCCGCCGCAATCTCACCCTCGGACAACCCCATCGCCTCGCGAACCTCGCCGGTGGAGAAACGATGGTGCCAGACCATGTTCTCCAGCCAGTTCCGCAGATCGGCCTCGTCGCGCGGGGGCCGCGCGTTCGCCGGTTCCTTTTCGTCCGTCGCCCCACCCTTCACCGTCAGCGCGATAAATACGACCAGAATCGCGGGAAACGGAACTCGGAAAAGACGCTGCCGTGCTGCGGTAATCATTTGCGAATACCTCCCGTTTTCGAAGAAATGCAAAACGTGCGCGCGGCCGACTCGAAATCGGCTATGGATACAGCATCTTACCGATACCGCAAGTTGCGCGGCGGACGGCACACGGAGCGTGCCTGCTGCAATCAACGTTCCGCTCCCGACGCACGGGCTGGGAAGCCCATGCTACAAACCGGCGATCGGCTCGGCGCGGTACAGCTCGTGCGGCCGGCCTTCGAGATCGGGCCATGAGGCCTGGCGCGGAATGCCGAGCGTGTGATAGATCGTCGCCGCCAGGTTTTCCGTCGTCTGCCGGTCGTTCACCGGATACGCGGCAATCTTGTCGGTCGCGCCGATCACCGTCCCGCCGCGCGCCCCGCCGCCGGCGAAGAGACTGGTCATCACCGGTCCCCAGTGATCGCGGCCGGCGTCTTTGTTGATCTTCGGCGTGCGACCGAACTCGCCGCTCATCACCACCAGCGTCGAATCCAGAAGGCCGCTGGCCGACAGGTCCTCGAGCAGGGCCGCCACTGCCTGGTCCATGTAGGGGAGCAGGTTGTCCCTGAGGTTCACGAAATTCCGGCGGTGCGTGTCCCACGACGAATTCTTGCCCAAATTGACCTGCACCAGATTCACTCCCGCCTCGACCAGCCGCCGCGCCATGAGGAGCGACAACCCGAATTTATTCTTGCCGTACCTGGCCACGATCTGCGGGTCGGCATTCTCGACATCGAACGCCGCGCGGATTTTGGGATCGGCCAGC
>JBLMWR010000755.1:0-2912 GCA_050257335.1 Deltaproteobacteria bacterium
CGCTTGGCGAGGGCCACGGCGTATTCCGTCGCTTTCAGACACGTATCACTGAAATCGACGGCCAGCAGCAGATTCCGCACTTGTATCATCACCTTGCCCCCAGCCGGAAAAGCTCGCGCGCCTCCCTTGCTTCTCTTGACCCACACGTCAACATATCATGATGCGAGCGGTTAGGAAACCAACCCGGCAAACCGGATTTTTTCAGGAGCGAAATGATGCAAACCTGGCCGATCGGCGTTTTCACCTCGGTTGACGCGGGCCTGGGCGTGCGGCTCGACGTCGCCCGGGAACTCGGAATTCCCACCGTCCAGATTCACGCCCCGCACAAACAGACCCGCACGGCGATGGCTGCCGAAGATTTCCTGAGAAAGTGCCGCACGGCGGGAACCACCGTCACCGCAGTCTTCGGCGGCTTCGACGGCGAAAGCTATGCCGACATCCCGACGACGGTCCGCACGGTGGGGCTCGTCCCGCGCGAAACGCGGGCCGCGCGCCTGGCCGAGATGACCGAGATCTCGGACTTCGCCAAGCTCCTCGGCTGCGACACAGTGGCTCTGCACATCGGCTTCGTCCCCGCCGATCGCAAGGGGGCCGATTACAAGGAGCTGCTCCACTGCACCCGCGACCTGCTCGACCATGTCGCCGGCAACGGCCAGCACCTGAACCTCGCAACAGGGCAGGAATCGGCCGATCACCTGCTCGAATTCATCCATGACGTCGCCCGCGACAACCTGTTCATCAACTTCGACCCGGCAAACATGATCCTGTACGGGTCGGGAGAGCCGATCGAGGCCCTGCGGAAGGTCGGCAAGTACGTCCGCAGCGTGCACTGCAAGGACGCCAGGTGGGCGGCCCCCGGCAAGCGCGGCAAGGAGTGGGGAACCGAGGTCCCGCTGGGAGCCGGCGACGTGGGGATGGAAAACTACCTGCGGACCCTGAAGCAAATCGGCTACACCGGCCCGCTCACGATCGAGCGCGAAATCGCCCATGACCGCGAGCGCCAGAAGGCCGACATCGGCACCGCCGTCAAGCTGCTCACCGACCTGCGAAAGCAGATTCTGGGGTAGCCCCCGCTCGTAGTACCGCCTTCAGGCGGGTTCACACGTCCAACACGCCGGAGGCGTGGCACCTATCAGCCGGGTGGTTTAGCCCGGATTATTAACGCCGCAGTAGCCGAATTCGTGAGAATTCGGTGCCCCGATTACCGTTGGAGTCAGAACTCTCACGAGTTCTGCTACGGCGCACTGCCGCATTTCGTGGGAGTATGAATAATCCGGGTTAATGGAATTGTCCCCCCGTATCGGCGTCGAGCTCGTTTCCTCGTGATCGTGTCGGGGGAACAGGTCGGGTCGCGGGATTCTACTGCTCCTCCATCACGCTCAAAGGCTGCCCGCTGTGGCGGGGGCCGAGCTTGAGCAGGAAGGGGACGGCGATCCGGCTCCATTCGTCGGCAGTGGGATAGCGCCCGGCCGAGCTGCCAAAGCAGCTCTGCAGCATGTCGGTGTTGATGATTCCCGGATTGAGGGGAACCGCCGCCATGCCGGTCGGAAGCTCCTGCGCCAGCGCCTGCGTCATCCCTTCGACGGCCCATTTCGTCGCGCAGTAAGGGGCCACCTCGGCCGCCGTCGATCTGCCCCAGCCCGAGCTGAAATTGACGATCACACCGCTCTTGCGGGCCACCATCGCCGGCACGAAATGCCGCAGGCAGTTGGCGACCCCCACGATGTTCACGTCGATCACCCGCTGGAATTCGTCGGGGGGAACCTCCCACAGGGCCGCATTGCGGTTGATGAGGGCTGCATTGTTGACGAGCAGATCCGGCGGACCGTATTCGGCCAGCAGCCGTTTCGCCCAGTCCTGCACCTGCTCGTCGCGGCTGACGTCGACCGTGCTGAAGCTGTGCGGCTTGTGGTACTTGCGGGTGAGCCGGGCGATCTCGGCGTGCCCGCGCCCGCAGCCGAGCACCGTGTGGCCGGTTTCCATGAAGCGCTCGGCCATGGCCCGCCCCAATCCGCGCGTGGCTCCGGTGATGACGACGACTTTCGTGATTTTCGCGGGCATGCGCTCGCTCACTCCTCTTCCTCCCGGGCTTCCGACATTTTCAGTTGCCGCATCTTGCGATACAGGTTCGAGCGATGCAGACCGAGGAGCTCGGAGGCGAGGGTCATGTTTCCCTGGGCCCGCTTGATCATGCGGCGGATGTACTCCTGCTGAAACCGGGCGGTGGCTTCGTTGAGCTCGAGGTCGGTGGCCGAGCTGCCGGCGGCCGGGTCGGGGCTGAGAATGAACGCCAGGTCTGCCGCTTCCACCCGGTCGGCTGCGCTCAGAAAGGCGAGCCGCTCCATGAGATTCCGCAGCTCGCGGACGTTCCCCGGCCAGGCATGCGCGGTGAGGCGTTTTTGCGCTTCGGCAGAGAGCGTCAGCATCTTGCGGCGGGCCTGGGTGCAGAACCGTTCCAGAAAATGTTCGGCCAGCGGCAGGATGTCTTCCGGCCGGTCGCGCAAGGGGGGCAGTTCCAGCGCGACCACGCTCAGGCGGTAGTACAGGTCCTCCCGGAATTTTTTCTCGCGCACCGCCTGCGCCAGGTTGACGTTGGTCGCGGCCACGACGCGCACGTTGGTGCGAATCGGCTGCGAGCCCCCCACGCGGGTGATCACCTTCTGCTCGAGGACCCTGAGCAGCTTGGCCTGGCCGCCGGCGCTCATGTCGCCGATCTCGTCGAGAAACAGGGTCCCCCCGTCGGCCAGCTCGAACTTTCCCTGCCGCGCCTCGCGGGCGTCGGTAAACGCGCCCTTCTCGTGCCCGAACAACTCGCTTTCGAGCAGGGTTTCGGCGACGGCGGCGCAATTGACGGCGATGAAGGGTTGGTCGCGCCGCGGCCCGCGGTAATGCAGGGCCTGCGCAACGACTTC
>JBLMWR010000756.1:0-3014 GCA_050257335.1 Deltaproteobacteria bacterium
ATGAACCGCCCCAGGAGCTGGCGCAGCGCCAGTTGCCGTGCGCCGGGATCGCTGCGATTCGGATTATCCGCCTGATGAAACTGTTCGATGGCCTGCTTGAGGCTGTCTCCCTTCACGAAACGCATGACGTAGAAGGGCCTGCCGTCAGGGTCGTGTCCCAGCGCATAGACGGGGACGATTCCCGGGTGTTCCAGTCCGCCGGTAATCTCGGCCTCAACGAGGAACCGCTCTCGGCTGGTCTGGTCGTCGGCATGCTGCGGCTGAATCTCCTTCAGCGCCACTTCGCGGTTGAGGTCCCGGTCCAAGGCCACCGAGACCTGCCCCAGCCCCCCTTTGGCATGCGGTCGGAGGATGCGGAAACGCCCCGGCGAGCCGGTGGTCCCCGCAGCAGCGCCGGTTGCCATGCTGTCGGCACCGCGCCGGCCATGTCCCCCGACAGGCTGATCGGAGTCGATGAATTCGCTCTGGAGGGCGATCCGCCCGAACGGGACCTGCTCGCTGGCGGGGGCCGGCTGCGACTTCGTGACGTCCAGAACCGCTCGTTCGTCGTCGCACTGCGCCTCGGGCACGAATCGCCGCACCGTTTCGCGGAGGCGACCGACAGCGTGTGCGTCCGCGGCGACTTGCGGGAACCGGTCGAGGTATTTCGAAAGGGCGACGGGTTCCTGTCGCTTTCCGCGAAATTCGATCTCGACGTGCAACAGCTCTTCGAGGATGAGCATGCGTTCGGGCAAGTCTGCCGGAACGGCGTCTTCGATGCGCGGGTTTTCGCCGGCCAGCAGCGCTTCCTCAAAGCGCTCGATCAATCGTCGGATTTCGGGCCGCTCCAGCGCCTCGCGGCGGTCGGCACTGGCGTCGTCGTTCATGATTGCCCTTGCTGGAAGTCGGGGTCGCGGCCGACGGATCAATCTCGCTTCGATTCCGCAGGCGGGGAGAAGGAGGCCAGCACGTGCCGTTTTTCGACGTCGAAATCGAGAGGCACGTAGGATTTCAGCGAGAATTCATGCTTCTGGGCGGCCGGCGCTTTCTTGTTTCCTTTCGCGGGCGGCTTCTGGACGGTCAATTTCTGCTTCTCGTTCTTCAGGCGCTTCGCCCATTTGTCGAGGTCGGAGTCTTTCTGCACGAGCTGCCCGGTGGCGGTCTGATACCGCAGGATCGCCTCGGCGCGCTGTCCCGACACGAAGTTTCCCTGCTGGGCGACCGCCTGCAGCCGCCCGATGGTCGCATTGTATTCCAACTGGTACCCGAACATCTGATTCTGCCGCTGCTGAATGTCAGAGTAGTACCTCGCCACGTCCTGGGGAAATATGACCTGCCTGGGCTGGACGGAGAGGGCCGTGATTTCCTGCCCGGCGAGCGTGATCGACTGCATCAGCGACTGCGCCCGTCGCTCGAGAAACGCGTAATCCCGTTCGAGCAAACCGAGTTGCTTGCCGGTTTTGGCCAGGGTTTCGTCGAGCCACTGCTTCCACTCTTCCGCGCTTTTCTTGTCGTCGTCTCTGGCTTTGCCGGCGCGCTCGATGTCCTTCTCAAGTTTCGACGTTCTTTCCTGCGTGCGGCGTTTCTGCTCCCTGTCGGCGGCCTGGCGGGCGGTACCAGCCGCCACTTCGAGCGCGAACTCGCGTTCACGGATCGACTCGCGGCCCGCCTCCACTTCCTCCGAAAGCTCGTCGCCGAACGCATCGAGCAGTTGGTCCTCATGGTTCGCAATCAGGTCGTGCAGTTTCTTCGAGTCGGCGCACAGGGAGAGGGCCTCGAACAACTGCCCGATCCATCGGGCGGCGTGGCGCTGCGCTTCCGACACTTCGTCGGATTTTTCAGCCGCTTGCACGATCCTGGCGTATTCGGTGAGCCTCACCAACCCCGTCTCGTACTGCTTGTCCAGGCAATGCCCCCAGATGGCAGCCTGCCACGCAGGCCAGTAACGGCCCCCGTCGAGTTTGCGTGCCGCCTCGAACTGGGCGATGGCGGCGGCCACGTGCAACTGCTTGACGAGCACCAGCCCATGCGTGTAGTCAACCCGCGGTTCGCCCTGGGCCACCTGCCGCGCCAGCTCCAGGTCCTTCAGCGCCTCCTGCAAATGCTGGGGACCGATGACGCGGCCCGCGTCGAAGGCGTCCTTGAGGTGCGCGGCGAGTACGGCTTCGCCGGCTGGCGAGAGCGGTTTTTGACCTCGGGCGGTCCTTTTCGTCTCGCCCGCCAGCATGCCGGAGGTCGCCAGGCATGCGGCGAGCACCAGCCAGCAGCGTCTTCCATTCTTTCCCATACGTTGCACCCCCACCGGGTCACCTGTCGTGCGTGGCAAGCTGGCGGTGGGTCAGGCCGGGAACGACGGCGTTCGTCGGCTGCGGCAAAGGAAGGTCCTGAACCAAGAACCCCGTCCGGCCCACGAAGTAGTCGTGGAAGTCGGCGACGACCAGATTGTACGTTTCGGCGGTCGGCCCACTCTTGACGGCAGCGACGGCCGCATTCCCTCGGACCGTGTGCACGAGTGAACCAGGCTGCAAATCGCGGGCCTTTGTCCAGCCGTCACCCGCAATCCAGAATCGATGGCCGCTGGTGGCCGTGAGGTGCTCGTCTTCGATCGTGACGGCCACGAGCGGTTTCGCCGGGCGGACGGTCGTACAGACGACCGGTTTGTACGCGAGCTCGCCGGTCTCGATGTTTTGCGCCAGAACCAGATCGCCGACCTTGATTTTCTCGATGGCCACCTGCCCCGACTCGGTCCAGACAGGCGTGCCGGCGGCGAAACAGCTCCAGCGGCGGAGCCGGAGCGTGGGATCTCCCAGGACCTCTGTGTCTTCCGCCACGATCTGGACGCGTTTGCCCCCCACAAGCTGCGTATCGGTATAGTCCCCCCACCATTGCCACCAGGCGCGCGGATCGGGTTCCGGGTCGCGCCCGGTCACGTCGGCCAGCACGCCGATGATCCGGCGATTCAATTCCTCGGTCCGCTCGTTCGTGGCGGTGACCTGCTCCTCGATCAGCCTTTCCTTGGCGTATGTTTGATCGGC
>JBLMWR010000757.1:0-5065 GCA_050257335.1 Deltaproteobacteria bacterium
AACGTCGCGGCTGAAGACGCAAAATCGTGGTGGGCGGTGCAGAAGATCATGAAACCCGCGGTGCCGGAAATCAAAAGTCACCGGCGCGTCCGCAATCCGATCGACCGGTTCGTCATGTCGCGGCTCGAGCGCTCCGGGATAACGCCGGCCCCTGAAGCTTCGAAGGCGGTTCTTCTGCGGCGCGTCTTTTTCGATCTCGTGGGGATGCCCCCCGCGCCGTCGGAAACCCGCGAGTTTCTCGCCGACGAATCCCCTGACGCCTATGAGAAGCTCGTGGACCGGCTGCTGGCCGACCCGCGTTACGGCGAGCGGTGGGGGCGGCACTGGCTCGATGTCGTCCGTTACGCCGATTCCGGCGGTTCCGAATACGACCGCGAATACTCGCACCTCTGGCGATACCGGGACTACGTGATCCGGGCGTTCAACGAGGACGAGCCGTACGACCGGTTCGTCATCGAGCAGCTCGCGGGTGACGAAATCGATGCACCGACGATTGTCTCCCGCGTGGCTCTGGGCTTCCTGCGGCTGAGCCCCGAACACGGCTCTCCCAACAAGGACGCCAATCGCCAGTTCCTCCTCAACGACATGACGGCCGCGGTCGGTTCAGTTTTTCTGGGAGTGACGGCGGGGTGCGCTCAATGCCACGACCATAAATATGACCCAATCACCCAAAAGGATTTTTACCGGCTGCAGGCGTTTTTCGTCGGCATCCGACTGGAACAGATCGACCTGCCGTTCGAGGCGGGCGAAGCTGAGCGGTTTGCCGCGGGGCGCAAGGCGGCGGAAGAGCGTCTCGCCGAGGTGCAGAAACAGGCGGCTGCGCTCGAAGAGGAGTACATCGCGCGGTTGAAGGAATTGCTCATCGCCGAAGGGGTCTCGGCGGAACAGGCGGCAAAGCAGGCGACGAAGGCGGAGCTCGACAAACGGCTGGCCAAGGCTCAGACGGAGGCGGCAGGGCCGCTGATGCCCGGGGCCGTGCGGCGGTTTACCGCCGAAGACCGCCTGGCGCTTGCACGCCTGCGCAACGACTCGGTCGCGGCGAGTGCCGACGGCGTTTTTGAGAAGGGGGCCGCGCTCCGCCGCGTCGATCGGTATCTTCCGCGCGCTCACGTCGTTTCCAATACGACGCAGGATTATTTCGCCCACGTGCCGCATCTGCCGGTCGCCTTCGTGCGCATCCGCGGCGAGGTGGATCGCCTGGGGGAGATGGTGCGGCCGGGGTTCCTGAGCGCAGTCCTCGGCAGCCACGACCCGGCGCCGCCGCGCATCGACAAATTCGGGAACGTCGAAAAATTTCGGATCGGGCTGGCGGAATGGATCGCCGGCCCCGACAACCCCCTCGCTCCCCGGGTGATGGTCAACCGCCTGTGGCAGTACCATTTCGGACAGGGGATCGTGCGGACGGCGAACAATTTCGGCCGCAACGGCACGCCCCCCACCCATCCGGAGCTGCTCGACTGGCTCGCGGCGCAATTCATCGAAAACAGATGGTCGGTGAAAGCGATGCACCGGCTGATCCTGACATCGGCGACGTACCGGCAGCGGTCGGACTACGCATCTCCCGAAGGGGCTCGGCTCGATCCCGAGAATCGCCTCTTGTGGCGCATGCACCGACGCCGGCTGGAGGGGGAGGCAATTCGCGACAGCATTCTGGCTGTGAGCGGTCGGTTGAATCCCGAAATGGGAGGACCGGCGGTCTATCCCCCCCTGCCGGAGGGGATGGAAGACCGCACGTTTTACAAACACTCGCGGTTCTGGGAACCGACCGACGGGCCCGAATCGCGGCGGCGGTCGGTGTACATCTTCAATCGCCGGCAGCTCGATTTTCCATTGCTGGCGGCGCTCGACGCGCCGGTCTTCAGCAGTCCGAACGAACAGCGGGCCGTCTCGACGACGCCGCTACAGTCACTGCTGCTGATGAACGGCCGGCTGGTCAACGACGAAGCCGTCCACTTCGCACGCCGCATCGTCGAAACCGCCGGATCGGATCCCGCGGCACAGGTTCAGGAAGCCTACCGGCGCGCCCTGACCCGGCCGCCGTCCGCCGAAGAACTCCACGACGCAACCGCGTTCCTCGCTGCCGAAGCCCCAGACGAAGGCCTCCCCGGTCTGTGCCGCGTGCTGTTCAACCTGAATGAATTCGTGTATGTCGACTGAACGAGTCGAAGAGGTCGAAATGGTCGAAGAGATCGAAATGGCCAACGTGCCTCTCCCCCCTTAGCAAGGGGGGCACGCGGGGTCGCGTGAACGTGTTATTTTGGACACGCATCGACGTTGACAGAAAGAAGATGGAAGCTGCGGATGACGCGGCTTCTTCCAGAACCAGTTCGTATGAATGATCTGATCGGACCATCTCGGAACGCATGTGACCCGCTGCTGTCCCGGCGTGAACTGCTGCGCCGGTCATTCAACGGTATCGGCAATCTCGCGCTGGCCTCGCTCCTCGCGGACGAAGCCCGGTCCGCCCGCGCGGCGAACGATTCGTCCAGCCCCCTCGCCCCGAAGAAGCCGCATTTTCCCCCCGCGGCAAAGCGATGCATCTTCCTCTTCATGTCGGGGGGAGTGAGCCAAGTCGACACGTTCGAGCACAAACCGGCCCTGACGCAGCACGCCGGCAAGACGATGCCGCAGCTCCCGAACCTCAAGGGAGAAATCGCCGCCAACCTCACCAAGAACGCCATCCCCATGCCCGAGGTGCATCCCTTCACTGCGTTCGGTGAATCGGGGCGCAAGATCTCCAGCCTGTTCGAGCATCTCGGTCCGCACGTCGACAAGCTGGCATTCGTCCACGGCATCATCGGCGACAGCAACAATCACGGACCGGCGACGCTGCAGCTCCACACGGGATCAGAACTGCAGGGGAGCCCCTCGGTCGGCTCGTGGATCACCTACGGCCTGGGAAGCGAAAGCCAGGACCTTCCGGGGTTTGTCGTCATTTGCGATCCGCGCGGGGAGCCGACGAACGGTAACGGCTGCTGGTCGGCGGGCTACCTGCCGGCGAGTTTCCAGGGAACGCCCCTCAATTCGAAAGGCCCGCCAATCGTCGATCTGAATTTTCCCGCCGGGATGACATCGGACCGCGCCAGGCGCGAGCTCGACCTGATCCGGCGTCTCAACGAGCGGCACGCCGCGGAGCGCCCCGAGCACCAGGAGCTCGAAGCCCGGATCGCCGCGTACGAGCTGGCGTACCGCATGCAGATCGCCGCTCCCGAAGCGATCGACATTTCCCACGAGCCCGGGCACATTCACAAACTGTATGGGCTCGATCAGCCGCACACCCGTGGCTTCGGCCGGCAGTGCCTGCTGGCGCGGCGGCTGGTCGAGCGGGGCGTGCGCTTCACGCTGCTCGTGCACGGCGTCACCAACAGTGCTGAAATGGGGTGGGACCATCACGGGGCCATCCGACCGAACATAAAGAACGCCATCGGCGAAGTCGATCGGCCGATCGCCGGGCTGCTGGCCGATCTCGAACAGCGCGGCCTGCTCGAAGAGACCCTCGTGGTGTTTACGTCGGAAATGGGGCGAACGCCGTTTCGGCAACTCGGCACGCCCACCGATCTCGACAAGGCGGGGCGCGACCACAACCAGTATGGCCTCTGCAGTTGGCTGGCCGGGGCGGGGGTCAAACCCGCGTCGGACGCCGGGGCGACCGACGAGTTCGGCGTGCGCGGCGTTGGCGAAGAAAATTTGATGCGCGACCTGCACGCGACGATCCTGCACCTGCTTGGGCTGGATGACCAGTCGCTCACATTCCTGCACGACGGCCGCTTCAAGCGCCTCACCGACCTGGGCGGCCGCGTGCTGGATGACATACTGGCGTGAATTTGCGGAGGCCGGCCCGTACGCCGGGCCTCCAGTCCGGCCGCCCCTTCCACCCGCAATTGGACCTTTCCGATGGGGCCAGTGCCGGCTGCGGCATCCCCCTTCTTCTTCCTTTGCGTCTTTGCGCCTTTGCGTGATTCCTGCCCGTCAGCCGGCTGCCAAGGATCCGCTGAAAAATGACCTCACGCAAAGGCGCAAAGGATTTCTGCTGCGAGTTTGTCGGCGAAATTGAGGCGAATAATGCTTGACGGTACGATGAGGCATGACGCTGACCGAACCGCACCTGACAACGAGCAAGTTCATTCGGTACTCGAAATTCTGGTTAAGAATATGAAACATTCCGCAGTCCCATTCGCCGCGCTGGTTTCCCTCTTCATTCTTTCGCACCCGATCCTTTCCCGCCCCGCGGCAGCCGATGACGCGAAGGTCAAACCGCTGCAGGTGCTTTTGATCTGCGGCGGCTGCTGCCATGATTACAACACGCAGCGGGACCTGATTGCCAAGGGGCTCGAGGAACGGGCGCAGGTGGAGGTTACCGTGGTCCAGCAGGGGGGGACGGCGACAAACTCCAAGATTCCGTTGTACGAGAAAGAGAACTGGTGGGAGGGCTTCGACGTCGTCATTCACGACGAGTGCTTCTCCGACGCGAAGGAACCGGACTGGACGGCCCGGGTCCTCAAGCCGCACCGGGACGGGCTCCCCGCCGTTCTCGTCCACTGCGCCATGCACTGCTACCGAGACGGCACCGACGAATGGTTCAAATTCTGCGGCGTCACGTCGCGCCGCCACGGGGCCGGCTATCCCCACGAAGTGACCAACCGTGACCCAAAACATCCGATCATGGAAAAGTTCGGCGCGGCGTGGGCCAACCCGGCCGGGGAACTGTACTGGATCGAAAAGGTCTGGGACACCGCTCATCCTCTGGCAGTGGCCAGGAACAAGGAGAAGGGCAACGACGAAGTGTGCGTGTGGACCAACGAGTACGGCAAAGGGCGGGTGTTCGGCACGACGCTCGGCCATCACAATGAAACGGTGGGCGATCCGGCATTTCTCAATCTGCTGACGCGCGGGACTCTTTGGGCCTGTGACAAGCTGAACGACAAATATCTGAAACCGGTGAAGCCCAAACTCGTCCCGGTCAACGTCGCCAAGGGGGGAAAGGCGAATGCGTCCAGTGAGGAAAAGAGCAAGAACAATTTCGCCGCCAACGCCATCGACGGAAATCGAGCCACGCGCTGGTGCG
>JBLMWR010000758.1:0-4241 GCA_050257335.1 Deltaproteobacteria bacterium
CAGGGCGCACGGGAATACATTGCGATCCGTCCGATCGTCTGGACGGTCGGCGATTTGCCGTGTTAAATCGGCAATGCGGCAACTGCCATGTGCAACCTGCGCGCACGGTTTGGTTTACACATCGCGCATCGTTTCGTTTGCACATCGCGCGCCGTTCGGTTGGACATCAATCCATCCCACGCGGGCAACCGCCGCCGGGTTCGCGTAGGTCTTCGTCCGTAGCCGAGTTGGTCTGGCTGTTGATGTTGCCGAACGAGTCGTATTTCAGGTGATCGACGATCCCGGCGCGCCGGGATGTCGGTGACGGAGTTGTACTGAACGACGTCGCGGATCGCGTGGGTCACAGGACGGCGACAAATTATGTCGCCTGACCCCGTTACCCCGTTCGTTGGCTACAGTCTTCGAATTCAAGCGCACATCCGGCGCGAGCAACTGCTTCACCTGCAACCCGGTAGAACTCCGCGGCGCCACGTGTGAGCGCGTATTTTCCAAGGACGCGAATGACAAGCGCTCGCCCGCGGGCCGCAGGGTACGACTCGAATATCTCACCGCTCTCGATGAATCCAAGATACGCGTTGATCTTTGCCGTGAGAGCCGCGAGATGGCTCGCTTCCCGGCTGCCCCATTCAAGATGGTCCGTAATTATAAGCAGTGCGCATCCTCTCGACTTATCGACTGCGCAAATGTCAATGACGTTCGGGGTCTCGAGTGACATGTTTCCCTCGGGTCAGCCGGACGTACAATTTGTACCGGAGTCGGTGGAATAACGGTACCCGGCAGCCGGTATTTGCCGCCGGACGGTGGGCGGACGCGGCGCGTTATCGAAGCGAAGGCCGCAGTTCCACCGGGGCCGGGGAACCTTCGACGAAGAGGACCTCGCGGTCAATGGGAACGGAGGGGTAGTCGGCCTCTCTGCCGCCCGGCCAGCGGAGGCGGACGCGCACCGGTTCGTGGTGCTGACCGAGGCCAAAAACAACAATGCGCTGGTTGCTCGCCTGATAGCCGTCTCCGGACGTCAGTTGCCGCACCAGAACGCGATCTGCCGCTTCGACGGTGACAATTGTTCCGATGGCATCGCGGCTGCACGTGCGTCCGCGGAGGTGCACGGCGAGAAAATGGCCGGCGGATGAGGTGGCATTGGTGACGAGCGCTGCCGCCGTATCCAGATGCGAGACTGCGAAATCCTCCAGGCCGTCCCGGTTCCAGTCGAGGCGCGCGAGGCCCCGCCCGAGCTGGGGACGCTGAAAGAACGTGCCGCCCGGCAATTGCTCGCGAAACCGGCCACGGCCCAGATTGCGGTAGAACTGGGGCTTCATCCGATACGGCTCGCCTCTCTCGGACATGTCATACACATGGCCGTTCGCCACGACGAGATCAGGGAGGCCATCGCGGTCGGCATCGACAAACTGCGTCCCAAATCCCAGCGTCGAAAGGCTGGGCTCGCGCAAGCCGAATCGGGCCGTTTCGTCCAGAAACAGACCGCCGGGCCCCTGGACGTAAAGTGTACTCCCCTCGTGCAGAAAATTGGTCACAAACAGATCGAGCAGGCCGTCCTGGTTGGCGTCGCCGGCGGCGATCCCCATGCTGGCCTGTGCATGCCCGTTCACGTCGAATGCCAGCCCCGACCAGACTCCCTGCTCTGCAAAGTGCGGAATTCCACCCGGGGATTCGGACGTATTCCGGAAATGAAAATTCGGATAGGCGTCGTTGGCCACCACCAGGTCGATTTGTCCGCTTCCAGCGATATCAGCCGCAACAATGCCCAGCCCCATGCCGTTGGGGACAAGAATTCCGGCCTCTTCGCTCACGTCCCGAAATCCGCCGTCCCCCGTTCCGAGGCAGAGTCGATCGTGACCGGCGCGGAAGATGCCGGGGTTGCAGCCGACGAGCTCGTTGCCGCGGCTGCAAACGGAGCGTCCGAGATCGACGTTCGCGACGTAAGTGACGTCGTAGATGTCGGGCCAGGAATCGCCGTTGACGTCGGCCAGCAGACAACTGGTCGTCCAGTGCTCGTTCTGCGCAGGGAGTCGGGCCGACACGTCGCGAAAGGTGCCGTCGCCGTTGTTCCGGTAGAGTCGATTGGCGCCGATGTTCGCGACGTAGAGATCGGGAAACCCGTCGTCGTCGAAGTCGCCGACTGTGGCGCCCTGGCTGTAGCCGGTGTCGCCCAACCCGGACCCTGCGGTCACGTCGAGAAACCGGCCTTCCCCGGAGTTTCGAAAAAGCCTGTCCGGGGACACGGGATTGCCCGTGGCCGCCGGCGGCCAGGTGCCCCCCTGCGTGAAGTAGAGATCGGGCCAGTTGTCGCCGTCAAAATCGATGACTGCGACGCCTCCGCCAGTGGTCTCCACAAGGCGGACCTCATCGTCATCCGGATTGGCGCCATTCTGATACGTGAAATCGATCCCGGCGGACGCGGCGTCGTCACGGAATGAAATCGGCGGGGCGTCGGCAGCATCGCCCGGTCTCGTGAATCCGACCGCTGCCGCAAATGTCGATTCCGGAAGTGGAAAGTCCGCCAGATTGACCGTTCGGTCCGGTCTGGCGGATTCAAGCGTCTGCGGAAGCCGTGGATCGTCGAGCAGACCGCCCATCCGATTGCGGGCAGCATGCGCCCATTCCTCACGCGGATCGAGTCGCAGCACCTGGTCCGACCAGGCTCGCGCTTCCCAGATCCTTCCCAATTGCTCCGTCAACTGTGAAGCCTGTCGCATCGCGGTCAAAACTTCCGGGCGCGCGGTAAGCGGCGCCGATCGGCGGATGTTGTCGACAATTCTCTCCAAAAGTTCGAGTTTAGCGGCGCGCTCGAGAAACGGCATTGCCTGGCGATCCTTCCCGATGACACGCAGTTGCATCCCCAGCCGCTGATTCGCGACGCGGTGCTCGGGATCGCGTCTGACCGCCTCCCAGTAACATCGGACGGCCGCTTCGGGCAGGCCGGCCTGCTCGGCCCAGATCCCGCGCGCGATCCAGATCTGGGGATGGGCATCGACGTCGCGGGCGAGCGTCTGGTGCCATTTCGCGAACTCATCCGGCTTCCCTCTCGCCAGGGCTTCTCCCAGACGAACCCGCGCCTCGATGGAATCGGGAGCCGCCGCGACGATCCGCCGCAGGAGCGCCTCGGCCTGCGCGTCCCGATTCTCGCGCAGATCCTGCCGCGCTTTGCTGATGAGCGGCACGAGATCGTCAGGGGCCGCCTTCTGGAAACGTTCGATCTGTTCGACGTTAGCGATGAGCGGCTCGCTCGCGCCCAGAAGAAGCAGGTGCTCGACGGGATACTCGTTCTGGCGCACCGGCTCGAGCAGCAGCGGCAGCGCTTCCCATGACCGGCCCTCCAGAATCAGCAGGTAAGCCAGAAGACCGTTCGCCGGACCGTAATGCGGGTCGCTCTCGACGGCGGCGCGAAGCTGGACTTCGGCCTCGTGCGCCAGTCCGAGGTTGTAGGCCAGTTCGCCCGCCGTGGCTTTTGCTTCAGCCGCCAGGCGCGTTTTCGCAACCGGAACGGCGCTGAAATACCGCAGGGCGCGTTCGAATTCTTTGAGCTGCATCGCCGCCCGGCCGGCCAGGACGAGAGTGTCTGCTGCTGCCGGATCGCGGGCCAGCAATTTGTCCGCGATCTCGCAGCAACGCACATACTCCCCACGGCGGAAGGCAGCCTGCGATTCTCTCACGAGTCGCGGCTGCGAGCGCAGATGCCGGAAAAGCATCCCACCTGCGGCAATCAAGCAAGCCACGCCAGCCAGAACAAGCAAAGTGCGCCACTTTCGGATCATTGCGTGGTTGTCTCGTGCGACGCAGACGCTCTGAGCAGGCGTTCCAGTTGAAGCTTCGGTTCCGAATCGTGTGGGGCCAGTTTTACCGCCAGACGAACCTCTCCCATCGCCGCCTCCTGATCGCCGAGATCAGCCAGCGACAGTCCCAGTGCCAGATGACCCGGCGCGAACCCGGGATTGGCCGAAACGGCCCGCCGCAAGGCCTCGACGGCATGTTGGTTGTCCTCCTGCCTTCGCAGGAGCAGACCCAGACAGTAATGCGCGTCGGCATAATCGGGCTTAAGCAGTGAGGCCTGGCGGTAGGCGTTTCCGGCCTTTGCGAACTGGCCCGTCATTTCCAGGGCCGTACCCAGACTGAAATGTGCCAGCGGTTCCCCAGGAAACTTTTCGACAGTGTCGCAGAAGACTTCAATCGCGGCCGGCAGATTCCCTTGCGCCTGCAGAATCTGTCCGAGATTCAGTCGCGGG
>JBLMWR010000759.1:0-3060 GCA_050257335.1 Deltaproteobacteria bacterium
ATGTGCCAGTTCACCTCGTTCGTATTTATCCGCGGCCATCCGCGACATCCGCGGTTCTTCTTCGTCCTTTCCCAGATTGACAATTTGCGCGGCACGCAAAGAGATAGACGGTTAGTATTACAGATGTGCCAATCGACGTCGCTCGTAATTCATCCGCGCGTCTCCGCGTCATCCGCGGTTAAATTCGTTTTGGTTCCCGATTGTCATCGGACGGGGATTCATCTTTGTTCCATCCGTGGCAATCGTGCGCAGATTGAGAGTTTTGCGGCGTACAGAGCAGTAAACGGTCAGGAGTACACGTACGGGCCAGCATACAAGGATTTTTCTTCATGAGTCTCTACCGAGAATTCCGCATCGTTTTTCTGGCACTGGCAATGAGCGCTGGATGGCCCCCCGCATCCAGCCAGGCGGCCAAGCCCAGGGACAAACCGGACAAGACCGACAAAATCAAAGAGGCCGACGCGGCGTACAAGCGGGCCCAGGCGGCCTTCGAGAGCGGAGACTTCGACAAGGCCATTCAAATCTTCGACGAGGTCGTCCGCCTCGACCCGAAATACGTCGAGGCCTACGTCAGCCGGGGAATGGCCCGGAACGAAAAGTCCGAGCATGACAAAGCGATCAAGGATTTCAATGAGGCGATCAGGGTCGATTCCAGGTTCGCTCCGGCGTTCTTTAACCGCGGAATGGCCTGGAGCGCGAAGAATGAATACGACAAAGCCATCCAGGACTTCGACGCCGTCCTGGCGCTCGATCCCAAAGATGACGCCGCCCTCTTCAACCGCGGCGTCGCCTGGTCGAAAAAAGGCGACCTCGACAAAGCCATCCGCGATTTCGACGCCTCGATCAGGCTCGACGACGCCTTTGCACCGGCATTCGTGTTTCGTGGCGAAGCCCGGGCGGCCAGAAAGGAATACGACAAGGCCCTGAAGGACTACGACGCGGCGATTCGCGTCGATCCGAAGGATGGAGCGGGATTGAACGGCAAAGCGTGGATTCTCGCCACCTGTCCCGACAAAAAATATCGGGATGGGAAGAAAGCCGTCGAGCTGGCGACGATGGCGTGCGAGCTGACGAAATACAACGAAGCGGACTTTCTCGACACCCTCTCGTGCGCCCACGCCGAAGCGGGCCGGTTCGACGAGGCCGTCAAATGGCAGAAGAAGGCGCTCGCCGACCCCGATTTCGTCAAAGATCTCGACTCCGACGCGCGGGCGAAGCTGAAGCTCTTCGAGCAGAAAAAGCCGTACCGCGACACGGTCAAGTGAGCGTTTGCAGTGCCGCCTTCTGCCGGACGAGCGTCGGGGCAGCCCGGCGGCTGAACGCAAACTCGTTGGCAACGACGGACCACTGACTACCGGCTCAAATACGTCTGAGCAATCGCATCGGACACCGCCGGCAGCGCCCGGCCCACTTCATTGAGGAGCTCTTCCAGCCCCGTCCGCACGTTCTGTTCGTCGGTGACGGTCAGCCGCTCGGCATCCGCCAGCCGCACCGCCGTCAGGGCGGCCATCATCAGCCGCTGTTCGGGGGGGCGAAGCGTGGCGTCCGCGTCGCGCGGCAGGCGCTCGACGTGCTCGGCGATGGCCGCAAGTTGAAAGGCCACCGCCCGCGGGTTTCCTTCGTCGGCCAGCAGCAGGTCGATCACCGCGGCAGGCTGCACGTTTTCCTGGTATCGGCGGCGGTAGGTCATCGAACTGTCGGCGATTTCGAGCAGGGCTTCCAGCAGCGGGGTTTCGGGTTGGGCGGCGATAACGAGCGTGTGCCGCAGGAGGCTCACGGTGTGCAGCGCCCGCTCGAGTTTGCGTCCCAGGTCGAGAAACCGCCAGCCGTCGCCGCGCGTCACGCTGTCGGTCGCCAGGCCGCTGAAGGCCGCCAGCCTCAGCACGGTTTCGTCCAACTGGTCGAGCGCCTCGCTGAGCGTCGGCAAGCGGCCGGCGGCCTCGGTGGCCGCAACGATCGCAGCTCCGTTCCCGGCCGCGGACGACGGCGGGGCTTGACCGAAA
Source organism: Deltaproteobacteria bacterium (assembly GCA_050257335.1). Classification (GTDB taxonomy): domain Bacteria; phylum Planctomycetota; class Planctomycetia; order Planctomycetales; family Planctomycetaceae; genus JACQFH01. The sequence continues at coordinate 2,004 of JBLMWR010000759.1, forward strand.
TCGGCCAGATCGTTGGCCACTCGCCACAGGTCGCGGGAAATGCGATCGCGGACGGTCCCCGCCAGAGGGCAGAGGCCCGCCAGCAGTGACGCCACGCTCCCGCTCCGCTGCCGGTCATAGATCATCGCCAGCAATTCCGCTTCGGGGGCCGCCAGGCGGGCGGCAGACCCTTCGCCGACGAATCCCGGCCGCGAATCGCTCACGAACGTGACGGCCCGCAGCAGCATCGGGAGCTCAGGGGCCTCCGCCAGTCCCGACGTTTCGGTGAGGCGCACCAGGACGCCCCGCAGCAGCCGCGCCAGCCCTTCGGCCCGCTCGGCGCAGCGCCCGAGGCGGAAGAGGTTTTCGGCGACGCGACTGGGAAGATCTTTACCGCCGCGGCTGAGGACCACGGGCGTGCCGCTGGGGGGCGAAAGACCGATCGGCCCGACCGGCCCTTCCGCGAGGACCCACGTGTCCTTGATTCCGCCGCGCTGCATCGCCGCGACCTTCGGTTCGGCCGCGCCGCTGAACCCCGTCAATCCCCCGGGCAACATCACAAACGAATCGTGGTGCGCGACGAGGTAAGTTCGCAGGACGAAACGCCGCGGCTGCAGCCGCTTGCCGATGAAGGCCGGGGTGGTCGAAAGGGTGAGCCGTTCCTGCGCGACGTAATCGTCGGGACGGGCGCGGATCCGCGCCGCCAGTTCGCCCCGCTCCTGGGCGGTCAGTTCGCCGCCAAAGACCGGCTCGAAGCGGATCCCGGCATGCGCGGGTTTGATCAGCAGGTCGGCAAGGTTCTCGACCACATGATCGCACGCCCGGCCGTCGCCGCACCACCACGTCGCCGCAGAAGGGAGCAGCAGGTCCTCGCCGAGGAGCCGGCGGCACAGCCCGGGAAGGAACGCCGGGAATCCGGGAGTTTCGAGCAGGCCCGTCCCCAGCGCGTTGGCGACGGCGACGTTTCCTGACTGCACCGCCTGCACCAGGCCCGGCACTCCGAACAACGAATCGGGGCGCAGAGCGAGCGGATCGCAGAGGTCGTCATCGAGCCGGCGGAGAATGACGTCCACCGGTT
>JBLMWR010000760.1:0-4332 GCA_050257335.1 Deltaproteobacteria bacterium
GGCTGCAATCAACCCGGATTTTGCGGGGCCGAAGTCTTTCTCCGCCTGCATCCAGCGCACCGACCAATCATGAAGGTAGGAAATATCGCCCGCTGCACTCTCCGGTACCTGGAGGCGGTGCTGCATCGCGGCATCGTAGACCCTTCTCGCCGCATCGCGCCGAGCTTTCGCGTTGGGCGCTGGTGCTTTAGCCTTGGGCGCTGGTGTGCCGGGGCTGTCGCTTTCGTCTGCGGCGAAGCCAGCCTGCTTCACTTGACTCTGTGACGACCCGACAATCAATCCGCCAACTGTGCAAATCGCGCCAACCAAAATGAGGGACCGCTTTGAGCAGAGATTCAGGGCCATGACTCGACCTCCGTGCTGGTAAGGAACGTTTCCGTTGCCGGGCGAATGGTGCAGCCCGATTCCTGGCGATTGTACTTGCTCGCAGGAAAGCGGGACACTGGCAGCCGTGCCGTTCCACTGAAGCACCGCGGCGACGCGCCATTCTCATCTGCTCGGCATCGACAATTACCGCGACGCTGAGACAGGCGGTGGCGAAGGTCCGGAAGTATCGAACTGTACCGGAGACCATTCCGCATGACCCGCCTCGCCGGATAAAAATGTCCATCCCCAGCAACAAGGGGCACCCCATTGGGAATACATCTGAAGCTTCTCTGTCAAGAACCAGTTGCCAGAGGCTTCGACGGCCCAGGTGAGCGGCCGATACGCGATGGTCACGATGCGCCCTCCTCCGACGCGAGAGGAAACCCAGCATGCGGGACCCAGCCCGAGCACGTAGCATACCAAGACCCCGAGGGTGACGACGATAAAGAGGCCCGTCGGCTGCTTCCGTTCGTCCATCGCCTTCCCTCCCTTCTGCTCACTCCGATTCTCGACCACCGGCCCCGCCCCGCTCAGCAGGAAAGCCACACCACCCGGGAATCACCGATTCTGGGTACCCGTGCCGTTATGCTCCCGCGGCTTCGGCCACCTCGGCCCAGCCGGTACCAAGAACATGCGGCAATCTTTTCATTCACCGCGTTCCAATTCAGGAATGTCAATCATCACTTCCCAAAACGGATCATGATGCCAAGTCTTCTCAGTTGACCAGAACCTGCCAGAAGCGGCCCCGGCCTTAGAGTACGACTGGATGCATCTCCACGCTGGTGTCGGAAGAACATCCGCAACTAGCAGCATCGGGCGGTAAACGGAACTGACCACTGAAGCGCCGACCCCTGTCCTGCTGGACGCCCAGCAGCTCGGCCCCAGGGACGCGGGATAGGCGACGAGGGCGACGGCGGCTACGGTCAGCCAGAAGCCGGCGCCGGGAGTGCTGCGGTCGGTGCTCATGCCGTGATTTTACCGGCCGGCCGGACCGCTGGAAGTCCAGTTGGTCCGGCGCCGACTGATTTCCGAACCGGTCACTTCTCAGAAATGAACAACTCGACATACGCATCGAGCGCCTTTGGCAATGGTTGAGGCGCGTTGTCGTAGAGAAGGTTCGCTGGCACAAGATAGGTGTTGAACGCTGCATCGAGCCATTCCGGCGTATTCGGCAGCGTTCGAGACCAAGTCCATACCACCGGTCCCAGGCTGAGACAATACAAGACCGGCAGCGCAACGATGCAGGCCGCAAAGAGACCGATGCCCGGTTGTTTACGCTCGTTGCTCATGGCCATAATTTTACCCCACGGATTCTCCACGTGAAAATGAGATTCGCCTTTGAGCAGGAAAGGAGGGCAATGCGGCACGACCCGGCATCGTGCAAGAAGGAAGGGCGGGCACGATGCAGGGAAGTGCCACCCATAATCTACCCGTGTCAATGTTGCAGTACTTCCTACAAAATCATCGCTGCGCCGGTGTGGATCGGGAAAGCCCTTAGGGGCGAACGTATCTTATTCCCTATGCTCTGCCTGACGAGCCGGGAAGAGGGCAGATCTCCTGCAGAAACCCCGGAGATTTCACGCGACAGCTAAACGGGCGCCGATGTTTTTCAGGCCACCATTTGAATGGCTGGTTCCCCTCTGACGCGCGGCATCGACTTTCAAATCAGGCGGCGCACAACTTGCAACGCGAGCCTCGGCCGGGCTGAAAAACTCAATTCGTACCGTGGCGTGAGTCCCGAGCGGTCTCAGCCGCGTCCAAGGACGACGAAGCATGACGCTTCTGAAGACGGTCCGGCGCCTCCGACACATCATCATCCCTCCCGGTGCGCCGCGGCTGAACGCTCTGGCGGTACTCATCGGCGTGTTGGCCCTGGGAGTACTGTACGTCGCGTTTCGGGCGACTCCAGCCGGTGGTGGGCTCGATCACTCCGCGATCCCGCAGTTGAATGCCTCTGGATCGCCGATCTCATCAGGCGCCGACGGCCGGAATGAAGCCTTGACGCTCTCGCCTGACGAACTGAACCACCAGATTCGCCGCGCGGTCCACGGCAGCCTTGTCGCGCTCAAGCTGCACGTCGCACTGCTTGATCTGGGGAGACACCGCATCAGCGCCCTTCCCGATTACACGGCCACGTTCGTGAAGCAGGAACGGGTCGACGGCGCCCTTCAGGACTTGCAGACGCTTCAGCTTAAGCTCCGCCACAAGCCATTCAGCGTCTACATGAAGTGGCTCGCAGGGGGCGACGTGGGGAGGCAGGTGCTGTTCGTCCAGGGGGAGAACGATGATCAGCTTCAGGTCCGGCTGGGGGGGATCAAAAGCCGGCTGCCCGTGATGCATCTCGAGCCCACGAGCGCCAGAGCCATGCAGGAGTCGCGGCACCCGATCACCGAAATGGGGCTATTGCGACTCGCCTCGCATGTCCACAAATATCGGAGCCGCGATTGTTCGCTCCAGCGCGGCGTTCGCTGGGAGATGCTTCCCGATCAGAAACATTTCGATCGCGACTGCGACTGCTGGATCGTCGAATACGATGGCCCGGAGGTCGAGCCGATCTATCGCAAGATGATCACCTGCGTCGACAAAGAGCTGGCGCTGCCGATCTCAGTGCGGAACTACGGCTGGCCGGACGAAGGGGTCGAGACGAGCGATGCGGCGGCGCTCGATGAAGCGACGCTCATCGAGTATTACGGCTACACCGAGATCCGGTTCGAGACGCAGCTCAGCGACGCCGATTTCGAAAAACTGCGGCGCTAGCCAGGTCGGCCTGGAGTGAAGGTGGCGATCTTGATGAATCGGCATCAAAGACGACCGATCCAAGATCTATTTTGAAAAAAACCGTCGGTTAGTAAAGTCCCACCGTGGGGAAACCAGGAAGGTAGCCGGGCCTGAAAGGATTTCTCTTCAATGTTGCGTCGATCGATGCAGACCAGCGGGCGTTCCAGAAATTTGACAATCAGTACTGCGGCAGCTTTCGTTTTCACCGCGTCCCTGCTGAGTATTCCCGGAGTCGCCGGCGCTGATGACGCGGAATCCGCGAACAAAAGCACGCCGGATCTCGAATTGACGATCCTTGACACCGAGGGGGTTCCCCACGCGCTGCGACCGAACCACGATCGAGCCGCGCTGGTTGTCGTCTTTCTGGGAACCGAGTGTCCCATCGCGAACGGCTGCATTCCCGAGCTCAACCGCCAGTTCGCCGAGCTGGTCGAGGTGGATTCGCGCGTTGCATTCTTCGGAGTGATCTCCGACCGATCGGTAACGCGGGCGGTCGCGGCCAGGCATGCCACCCGGTTTAACATCAAATTCCCGGTGCTCTTCGACGCGTCGGGCGAGCTGGCCGCGGCCCTGAAGCCGACGCATACGCCGGAAGCCTTCGTCATCGATCGCGACGGGAGGCTGGCCTATCGCGGGCGCATCGACGACCTGTACGCCGACCTGGGGAAAAAGCGGACCGAGCCGTCGCGGCATGACCTGGCCGAAGCGATCGCCGACGTTCTCGCCGCGCGGCCGGTCGCGATACCGCGAACCAAACCGGTCGGATGTCTCTACGAGCCGGTCCGCAAACAGAATGGGCTCACCGCGGTCACCTACACGCGCGACGTCGCCCCCATCATGCAGGCCCACTGTGTGCAGTGTCATCGCGACAACGAGATCGCGCCGTTTCCCCTGGTCTCCTACGCCGATCTCTCGAAGCGCGCCCGGCAGCTCGTGCGCGTGACGCAGTCACGGCTCATGCCTCCCTGGAAGCCGGAACCGGGATTCGGACATTTTCTCAACGAACGGCGGCTGACCGAGCGCGAACGCGCGCTGCTGGCCGAGTGGGCCGACGCCGGCGCGCCCGAAGGAGATCCCGACAATCTGCCGCCGCCGCGCAAGTTCGCTGAAGGGTGGCAGCTCGGCGAACCCGACCTGGTCGTGAAAATCGATGGAGCGTTCGAGGTCCCCGCCGGCGGCCGCGACGTC
>JBLMWR010000761.1:0-2548 GCA_050257335.1 Deltaproteobacteria bacterium
CGATCGGATACCGCACTTCGGCATCCACAGTTTCTTTTGGGGGACTTTCGAGCGGCCATTTGCGAATGACGTTCCGGGTCCAGCCGGTGACGTGCACGGTCTTCGCCCGTTCAAGGGCCGCCGCGACACGCGCGTAAAGCGTGGATGGTTCAGCCAGCCACCAGGCCGTCAGACCGACGAGCAGCCCGGCCGCGGTGGCCGCGACAAGGCCCTGCCGCGAAAACCGGATGCGCCCGGCATTCCCGGGCTGCACGCAAGACGCCGGCCGGCTGCGAAAATCATCGAGCACCCGCGCCGCCAGATCCGGGCGGGTCCCCAGTTCGTTTCCGAGCTGCACAAGCCCTTGTTCGATCTCTGCCGAAGTTTTCATGAGTCGCTCTCCTGGGGATACCAGTTGCGCAATCGTTCATAAGCTCGTGATAACTGCTTGGTGACGGTCCCCACCGGGCGGCCGGTGATTGCGGCGATCTCAGGCACCGAATGTCCCTGCAGATTCTTCAGGCCGACCACGACGCGCTCGTGTTCGGGAAGACGTTCGACGAGCTCCAGGAGCAGTGCCGAAGCGTCGCCGAGGGGGCGGCCGTCATCGGGGTGGGCTTCGACATCGCCGACCAGCGCCGGGGAGCGACAACGGGCACGCATCGCTTTGGCCGCCCGATTTCGCGTAATCCCGAGCAGCCACGGAGCAAACCGGGAGGTGTCGCGAAGCGAGGCGATCGTCTCCAGCGCAATCACGAAAGCTTCCTGCGTGACGTCTTCGGCCGCGTGCCGCTCGCGGACGGTGTGTAATGCCGCCGCACGCACCAGCCGTTCGTAGCGGGTGACGAGCTCGGCGAAAGCCTCAATCTGCCCCGCTTTGACCAGCTCTATGATTTCGGCATCGCTTTTCACGCATCGTCCGCCCGTCGTGCCTGTGCTGGAAGATCATAGCCGTCTTCCAGTATGTTCCTCGACTTGCCGGATTTGCGACCAGGATTCGCGGAATTCCCGGAATTCGTGGTCGAAGCCGGGACCTACAGAATCTCGCTCACGACGCGGCCGGCGACGTCGGTGAGGCGGAAGTCGCGGCCGGCGTAGCGGTAGGTGAGCCGTTCGTGATCGAGGCCCAGAAGATGGAGCAGCGTGGCGTGCACGTCGTGCGTATGGACGCGGTCGGTGACCGCGCGGTGGCCGTATTCATCGGTGGCGCCGTACGCGAAGCCGGGTTTGACGCCGCCTCCCACCAGCCACATCGTGAAGCCTCCCGGATTGTGGTCGCGCCCGGTGCCGTTCTTTTCGGCGTAAGGCGTGCGGCCGAACTCGGCTCCCCACCAGACGAGCGTGTCGTCGAGAAGGCCGCGCTGTTTGAGGTCGGTGAGGAGCCCGGCGATCGGCAGATCGACGGCGGCGGCGTGGTCGGCGTGTTTGGGGAGATTCGAATGCTGGTCCCAGGCGGGATTGGCCGTGTTGTCGCCGTACGTCACCTGGATGTATCGCACGCCCGCTTCGCACAGCCGCCGGGCCATGAGGCACTGGCGGCCGAAATTGTCGGTCGTCTTTTCGCCGATGCCGTACAGGGCCTGCGTCGCCGCCGTTTCATGGGCCAGGTCGAGGACGCCGGGGACGTTGGTCTGCATCCGCCAGGCCAGCTCGTAAGAGTCGATGGCGGCCTCCAGCTCGGAATCGGCGGAGCTTTTGCCGAGCTGGTCGTTGTTGAGGTCGCGGATGAGGTCGAGCTGGCGGCGCTGCCCCTCCGGCGACAGCTGGCTGTTTCCCAGATTGCGGATCGCCGCGTCGCGGGCGGGCGAGCCGGCTTTGCCGAGCGCCGTTCCCTGATGGACCGCCGGCAGAAACGCCGGGCCGTAGTTGCGCGGGCCGCCGTTTCCGGCCGAGGGGGCGATCGATACGAAAGCAGGCAGGTTTTCGTTTTCCGTCCCCAGGCCGTAGCTGATCCACGACCCGATCGAGGGGCGGATGAGGCTGGTGGCGCCGCAATGCAGAAAGAGGGTCGCCGGTCCGTGGGCGACCCCTTCGGTATGCACGGCGTGCAAAAAGCAGAGGTCGTCAACGCACCGGGCCTGATGCGGGAAAAGATCGGAGACCCACCGCCCGCACTGGCCGTATTGCTGGAACTTCCAGGGCGACTTCATCACCCGCTGCTGCGAGCCGCGCTTTCCCGTGTTGGCGATGATCCGCGCGTCGTCGAAGGCGAGTTGCTTCCCGTCATCCTCGGCCAGCCGCGGCTTGTAATCGAAGGTGTCGACCTGGCTGGGCCCCCCCTGCATGAAGAGAAAGATGATCCGTTTGGCGCGGGGAGCCAGGTGCGGAAGGCGCGGCGAGGCGGGACTCGCTCCGGCCTTCCGGGCCTCCATTGCCGAGAATGCCAGCCACCCGAACCCGCACGCCGCCGTCTTCAAAAACGTGCGGCGGTCGCTCGACGGGCGGCAGAAGCCAAGTTGCGAATTCATAGTCGACTTTTCCTGAGTGACGATTCAGGATAACCAAGAAACAGACGAAATGCACGAAAAACCGACGAAACGAAATTGCGGTTCGGCTGATATTTATTGGT
>JBLMWR010000762.1:0-3875 GCA_050257335.1 Deltaproteobacteria bacterium
GAGAGGCAATTGCGTCGGCCGTTTGTGAATGCCGTCTTGCGGTGCGGATCGCCAGGCGCACGAACCCGTCTGCTAAGTCCCTGGTCGTTCCTCGAACGGTCCCGAATTAACGGATGCACCCCATTGATTGTCGTCGCCCGTACGGCGGGCTTCCCCAACCCGCCCGTCACCCGCGTGTGACGTGGGCACGGCGATCTCCGTCGAATGTCGTCGAATCGTCGAACTCCTCGTCATGTAGGGCCGTCGGAGAAGTTTTTCTCACGGGCGGGCTGAGGAAGCCCGCCCTGCGAGCGCACGGGCAGCCGAGTCCTCCGAACGCAAAGTTTCAGCCAGGACCAGCCACCCTGTCGCCCGCAGATTGCAAAACCAGCCGCGACTTTTCAGATCGGCAGTGCGATCGGGAAGACCCGCAGCCGCGCTGACCTTGCGATCATCCAGCGGCGCCAGGGGAATCATCTCGCGAATCTTAAATCCGCAATCGCGCAGCAGGCGCCTCAGTTCCCCGCGCGTGAACGAATGATGGTACATCCGCGGAATGCCGCGGTAATCGTGCTCGGTGTCGCCGGCCGTCGGGTTGCCGACAAGGCGTTTGACCAGGTCGCACGCCAGCCATCGGCGTCCTTGCGGCGAAAACAGATGCCGCCACACATTATGCACGTGCAGGGCGAGGAGCCCTCCCGGTTTCAGGATCCGCCGGGCGTGTTCGAGAACCTGCCGGCGGTGCTCTCGACCGGATACCATCCCCAGCGTGCCGAACAGGAGCAGCGCGTAATCGAACTGCGAGTCATTCAGGCAGTCCAGGTCGCACAAATTGGCCTGCATGAGGGGGACCGGCAGTTTCGATTCGGCGATCCGTTCGGCCGCGACCGCGAGCGATTCGCGGGAAATGTCGATCCCGACGCATTCAAACCCTCGGCCGGAGAATTCCGCGAGGGCCCGCCCCGTCCCGCACCCGAGATCGATCAGTTTTCCGGAAGTGGCGAACCAGCGGGCGACCGTCTCACGGTCGAACTCCAGCAGTGGCGCATCCGCCAGATGCCGCTCTTCGTCGCGGGCGATACCGCGGTCGTGGGCGAATTCCCACACCGATCGCGAAACCCCGCGCGGCAGCCGCCAGTCGGGAACGGACATGCAAGACCTCACAGGATGGGCTTCCAAGCCCGTCCGTATACGAGCAATTCGCAAGAGACTTATTCACGGACGGGCTTGGAAGCCCATCCTAAGGATTCGACAATTCCCCCCGCAGTCGCATGGCCAGCGTTTCGGAGCGCGCCGGATTCAGGCACAGTGGATTGATCACCAGAATTCCCTGACCGAGCCGGCCATGGCTGACGTAGACGGGCGGGTTCCCCTGGCGCAGGCGGCGGCAGATGTCGAACGCCGATCGGCCCAGCCGGGCTTCGTCGAGCGCCACTTCGAGGATCGGCAGGCTTTCGCCGTCCCCTTTGTCGATGACCGCGCAGACCGCCGGCAGGTCGTGCAACTGGGCGGCGATCGCATCCAGATATGCGCGGAACGCCGGCAGGTCGGCCTCGTAGGCCCCCGAGGCGAAAAGTTCCAGTGCCGTCAGCAGGGCGATGATCTCCTCCTTCGAGACCTTCATGTTTCGGCCGATACCGTGCCGCGGGATGCCGCCGAGCTGGGATTTGTCGATCAAATCACCGGGCGGGTTCCACAGCTCGAAATGATCGTCCATGTCGAGCATCTGCACGGCGGCGGAACCGACCAGTTCGCGCCGGCCGCACAGGAGGCCGGTCGATTGCGGTCCGCGGATCGCCTTGCCCCCGCTGAAGGCGACCAGATCGGCACCCGTCGCGGCGATCGCTTTGAGGTTGCTTCGTGGAGGCAACTCGCCGGCGGCGTCCACCAGCACCGGCAGCCGGTAGCGGTGGGCCCTCTCGACCACTTCCGCCAGCGGCGGCTGCGACGTGGGCGCGAAGACGTACACCACGCCGGCCGTATTCGGGCCGAACGCCGCTTCGTACTCCCAGGCTTCCGTCCGCCGGACGCCCGCGTTGGCGACGATTTCGTTGAAGCCCACTTCCACCAGCCGCGCTCCGGCGGCGCGGACGGCATGGTCGTATCCGCTCCGCTGTTCGCGGGCGATGACAAACTCATGCGGAAACCCCTCGCAGTGCGGCAACCGCTCGATCTTCCCCAGGTCGCAGCCCGTGAGGATGGCAGCGGTTCCCAGCGTCAGAGCGGCCGCCGATCCGGCCGTAACGAGGCCGGCCTCGGTGCCTGTCGTCTGTGCGATGCATCGCGAGGCGGCGGCCTGCAACTGTTCGAGCGACACCGCTTCGGCGGCAGCCTCTCGGAAAGCCTGCAATACGGGCTCGGGCATGGGGGCGCCGCCAAGCCGCGTCACAGAGCCCGAAGCGTTGATGATCGGCGTGACGCCAAAGCGTTCGTAGATGGTCATAGTTGCTTGTCGTACCGGCTTCAGCCGGTCGCGAGTTGACTGCGAGTTTTGTCCGACGCCCGCCTCAAGGCGGTACTACGAGCGCCCCGACTCGGCGATCAGATGGGCTTTGACGAACTCTTCGTCGAGCGTCACTCCCAGCCCGGGGCCGGTCGGGACTTTGATCCAGCCGTCCACCGCCTGCACCCGTTCCACGGTCAATTCGTTCCGCAGGGGAGAGTCTTCGACGCAGTCTTCGAACAGAAACGCGCTCGGGCACGTCGCCAGCCAGTGCAGGCTGGCCGCCACCGTGATGGGACTCGTGTAACAATGATTGCACAGCCGGGCGCCGACTTCCTCGACCCGGCTGCGGATGTACGCCGCGTCCGTGAACCCGTTCCGCGCCAGGTCGACCTGGTAGACGTCGAGCGCCTTCTGCTCGATATACGGGCGGAACGATTCCCGGCCGCACTCCCCTTCCCCCGCGGCGATCGGCACGGGGGACCGATCGCGGAGCCAGCGGTAACCGTCGATGTCATCCTGCCGCAGCGGTTCTTCGAGCCATTCGATCTTCTGTTCGGCGAACGCTTCGGCGCGGCGCAGCGCAGTGCGCGCGTCCCAGACGCAGCCGGCATCAATGAGCAGCGTCGCTTCGTCTCCCAGCCCGGCGCGGGCGCCGCGGACGAGCTCGCGGTCGAGGGCTTCGCTTTCCCCCATCGGCTCCCAGCCGAACTTCACGGCAGTATAGCCGGCGGCGGTCCATTTGCGTCCGATGTCGCGAGTCGCAGCTCCGTCGCGCCCGAAGAGGATGGAAGCATACGCCCGGAAGCGATCGCGATACGCGCCTCCCAGCAGCCGATGAATCGGCTCGCCGAAGTGCTTTCCCTTCAGGTCCCAAAGCGCCATATCGACGGCGGCCATGGCGGTGATGCCGACCGCCTTGCGGCCGAAGTACATCGTGCGGCGGTACATTTTTTGCCACAACCGTTCTGTTTCGAGCGGGTTCTCGCCGATCAGCAACTCGCGCAGCCCGCAGGCGATGTTGTGGCTGAAGGGGGCGTCGATGATGGCCTTGACGACTTCCGGCGAAGAGTCGGCCTCGCCGATCCCTTCCAGCCCGGTGTCGGTCCGGACGCGGACGAGGACCGCGTCCTGGCAACTGGCGGTCTTGGCCGCGACGTTTTCGATCCGCAGAATCTGGCAGATGACCTGGTTGATTTTCATGGCGGAGTGATCGTAGCACGCCACCGTGGCAGGTTCCAGCGGCGGGACGGTTCCCTGGCTACCGGATGCATCCTGGTGGCGGACGAAGCGCGCGACAGGCCGGCGAGCGGCCGGGACCACCCTGTCGGGCGGTGCCCGCCCCCTGCTCGCCAGGGTCAATCGCTGCGTGTCGGCAGAGGGTGAGCTGGCGCTATTTCTTCGGCGGGGTCTTTTCTTCTTCCGACGCCACTGGAATCAGCTCCACGGTCAC
>JBLMWR010000763.1:0-3551 GCA_050257335.1 Deltaproteobacteria bacterium
CCTCTCGCGGCGCTGTTATTCGTGTCACGGCGCGCTCAAGCAGAAGAACGACCTGCGACTGGATACGGCGGCGCTGGCGATCAAAGGGGGCGGTAGCGGTCCGGCGATTGTCCCGGGCAAGAGCGACGAAAGTCTGTTAATCGACGCTGTCATTGGGGCGGAGGGGGTCAAGAAAATGCCCCCCGAAGGCGAACCGCTCACCGCCGAACAGATCGCCAAGTTGCGCGACTGGATCAACCAGGGAGCAAAGTCTCCCGCCGACAAGATTCCCGAAGATCCGGCGAAACCCTGGTCGTATCAGCCCCCGGTCCGGCCGGCGCTTCCGGCCGTGCAGAACGCGGCGTGGGTGCAGAATCCGATTGACGCCTTCATCGCCGCCGAGCACGAGCGGAAGGGACTCAAGCCCAGTCCGCCGGCGACAAAGCCTGTCCTTCTGCGGCGGGTCTATCTCGACCTGATCGGGCTTCCGCCGACGCGGGCCGAAATGCAGGCCTTTCTCGCCGACGAGTCCCCCGACGCCTATGCCCGAGTCATCGACCGGCTCCTGGACAGTCCGCACTACGGCGAGCGGTGGGGCCGGCACTGGATGGACGTCTGGCGGTACAGTGACTGGGACGGCTACGGAGCGGAAGTTCGCGAGAGTCAGCCGCACATCTGGCGGTGGCGAGACTGGATCATCGAATCGCTCAACGCCGACAAACCCTACGACCAGATGATCGTGGAAATGCTGGCCGGGGACGAGATCGCGCCGGACGACCCGACGACCGTGCGGGCCACGGGGTTCCTCGTTCGCAACTGGTACAAGTTCAACCGCAACGTGTGGCTCGACTTTACGATCGAGCACACCAGCAAGGCCTTTCTGGCGACGACGATGAACTGCGCCCGCTGCCACGATCACATGTACGATCCGATCGGGCAGCAGGACTATTACAGATTCCGGGCGTTCTTCGAAGCGCACGACATCCGCACCGATCGCGTGCCGGGGCAGCCCGACATCGCCAAAGACGGCCTCGTACACGTCTACGACGCCAACGCGGCCGCCCCGACATTCCTGTTCACGCGCGGCGACGAGAAGCAGCCCGACACGGAACACCCGCTCGCCGTTGCCCTGCCGGGAGTTTTCGCACGCGGCGAATTGAACATCGAGCCGGTGCCGCTCCCCCCGTCAGCGTATTACCCCGGCTCGCGCGCGTCGGTTCACGAAGAATCGCTGGCGCAGGCCCGGGCGGACGTGGAAAAGACACAGGCGACGATCAAGGAGGCCGGCGCCAAAGTCGCCGCGGCGAAACAGAAGCTGGCCGATTTCGCGGCGGCGAAGACGGCCGACCCCGCGGCCAGGTCGCCTGTGGGCACGGTCGTTCTCTCCGACAACTTTGCCGGGCCAAAACCCGAGCTGTGGACGACGGGACCGGGGAAGTGGGAATATAAGGACGGCCGGTTGATCCAGAGCGATCCGCGCGACGCCGTCACGCAGCTTCTTTCGGTCACGCCCCATCCGGCCGACTTCGTCGCCCGCTTCAAATTCAAGACGACCGGGGGCGACGTCTACAAATCAGTCGGAATGAGCTTTGACGCCGCCGAGGACCGCGATTTCCGGGCTGCCTATCTCAGCGCCACGGGCAAGCTGCAGGTCTTCCAGCGCGTCGCCGGCCAGGATATGTACCCGGCTGACGGCATTCGCGATTTTCCCGTCGAGCTGAACCGCGAATACGTTCTGCAGGTCGCCGTGCGCGGTTCGCTCGTCAACGTCTCGGTCGACGGCAAGCTGCAGTTGGTCTACAAGCTCCCCGGCGAACGCCGGAAAGAGGGACGATTCGCCGTCTGGACCTACGACGCCACGGCGGAATTTCTGAGCGCCGTCGTGGAAGAGCTTCCCGCCGGCTACGCGATGTATGAAAAAGTGGGAGACGCGCCGGCTCCGGTGAATGAAGATGATCTGGCCGCGGCAGTGAAACAGGCCGAAGCCGCCCAGACGCTGGCCGAAAAGGCCGCCGCGACAGCCCGGTCCGCCCTGGTGTGGACGGAAGCCCGGATCGCCGCCGATCGTGCCAACTATGCGACTCCCCCCGCCGCGAATGCCAAAGACGTGTCGCTGGCTGCGGGAACTGCCGAACGGCAGCACACGTTGCGCCTTGCCGAGCAAAACCTGCTGGCCGCCGAACAGAAGCTCACTGCCGCCCGCGCGCAGCCCAAGCCCGAAGACGAAAAGGCGAAAAAGGCAATCGCCGACGCCGAGGCTGCGCTGACGGCCGCCACCAAGGCCCGTGACACGGCGGCCGAAGCCGTCAATCAACCGCTCGAAAACTACACGCGTTTCGGCCCGGTCTATCCCTCGACGAGCACCGGACGGCGTCTGGCTCTGGCGCGGTGGATCGCCACTCGCGAGAATCCCCTCACGGCGCGGGTGGCGGCGAACCACATCTGGATGCGGCATTTCGGCAGCGCGCTGGTGCCGACCGTGTTCGACTTCGGCCTCAACGGCAAGCCCCCCACGTACCCCACCCTCCTCGACTGGCTCGCCGTCGAGCTGATGGAACCGACGACCAATCTGACTCCCGGCGCGGGGGGCCAGGCGGCTTCTCCCCCCCTTAGCCAGGGGGGGCCAGGAGGGGGCGCGTCACTGGCCTCGGCGGTACCAAATGCCTCCCCCGCCTGGCGCATGAAACACCTCCATCGCCTCATCGTCCTCAGCAACGCCTATCGCCAGCAATCCTCGATCGCTGCCGAGAACGCCGGCAACCGGACGATCGACCCCGACAATGTCTTTCTGTGGCGAATGAACGTACGGCGGATGGAAGCCGAGATCATTCGCGACAGCACGCTGCACGTCGCCGGCCAGCTCGATCCGAAGATGGCCGGTCCCGAGCTGGACGAGAATTCGGGGATGACCGTCCCCCGGCGAAGCGTCTACTTCCGGAACAGCAAAGAAAAGAAGATGACGTTTCTGGACCTCTTCGACCGCCCGAACGTCGTGGAATGCTATCGCCGCAGCGAGAGCGTCGTCCCGCAGCAGGCGCTGGCGATGGCCAACAGTCCTCTGTCGTTGGCCCAGGCGCGGCTGCTGGCCCGGTCGCTTTCGGCGGAAGCCGGGCCCGACCCGAGACCGGAAGCAGAGGATAAATTCATCACCATCGCCTTCGAGCAGGTATTGTCGCGCCCGCCTGCCGCCGCCGAACGGGCGGAGTGCGAGAGATTTCTCGCCGACCAGGCGCAGCGTTTCGGCGACCCGAAATCCTTGACGCAATTCACGACCGGCACCCCGAGCAGCGTCGCGGCCTCTGCTGACCCGCACCAGCGGGCCCGCGAGAACCTGGTCCACGTGCTGCTGAACCACAATGACTTTTTGACGATTCGATAGGAACCATGAAATCCCCCTTTCCAGGCATGGATCCCTTCATCGAGGCCTTCGGCCTCTGGAGGGATTTCCATGACCGGCTGATCAGCGACCTGGAGCGGGAGCTTTCCAGCCGTGTTACCGAACAGTATTTCATCCGCCTGGCCGCCCGCACCTACCTCATCCCCGACGATCAGGTGCAGGGGAATCACGCCCC
>JBLMWR010000764.1:0-4718 GCA_050257335.1 Deltaproteobacteria bacterium
TGGGGGACGCAGTCGCGCGGACGGGGGAGGGAGTCAAGGCCGCCGACATGGCCCCGCTGCTGGGCGACCTCGTCAAGTCGATCGCCGGCGATCCGCTTTCGGACCTCCTCAATCCTCCTGCCGCCGGGGGCGCTCCGAAAGGAACCGGGAACGGCGGCCCGGCCGAGAAGTGGCTGGCGGCCGCCGCCAAATCCGCCGATTCGGAAAACCTCGACGGCTTCCGCGTCACGCGGACCAGCCAGGACCTGCCGGCCCGACGCGTCGCCGTCGAAACCCGCTTCGTCGCCCGGCTTCCGGACGGCTCGTGGAGAACCGTCTGGCAGCGGAGCGAAACTGCCGACGCCGCGAAACCCCGTCCCGACGTCGAGCAGCAGATCGAAAAAGATCCGCAGGTGCGCGCCGTTCTGGAACTGGTCAAGTCGCTGGGTGCGGGCGGGGAAGACCAGATCAAACTGGCGATCCGTTTTGGAGCGGCGACCGCGGAGGCCCAGAAAGAATCCGACCGCCGCTTCTTCGAGTTCCGCGACCGTTATCTCAACCGCCTCGACGGCCCCGTGCTGCGCGTGCCGCCCACGGCGCCGCCGGCGCCGGCAAAGTCCGGAAGAAAATCGTAGCAGGCACGCTCCGAGGCTGTGAATTTCTGGTTTGCGGCGTTGCCGGCCACTTTCCGTCGGGCAAGCTTCTTCAGCCCGCCCGTCACCCCGTGCATGACGTATGGTCACCTTGCGAGCCCGGCGCCCCCGCCGCTTCGAAGCGGCCGGGGCCCTCTCGCGCCGTCTTCGCCAAATCAGGACACCACGCCGGCGGGCGGCTCCTTGCGGGGTCGGATGACTCCCGCTACGATAACCGCGAATTTTTCGGGGAAACGACGTAACGCCAGATTTCCATCCGAGGCTGCTTTGATCGAGTACCGGCCGTTCCGCAATACCGATCCGCCACAGCTTGCCGACCTGTGGAACTTCGGCAAACTCGGACCGGGGGCCGCGCTCGAATTCCCCGACGACGCGCTCGACATGCTCGTTCTGGCGCAGCCGTACTTCGACCGGGAAGGCCTGATCGTCGCCTGCGACGGGCCCGAAGTCATTGGCTTCGTTCATGCCGGGTTCGGAGCGAACTCCGCGGGCACGGGGATCGGCACCGATGCCGGCGTGATCTGCGCCGTTCTGGTGCGGCTCGACTTCCGCCGGCAGGGAATCGGCCGCGAGCTCGTGGCGCGCGCCGAAAACTATCTGCGCCGGCGCGGCGCACAGGAAATCTACGCCGGCGAGTCCGGAAGGCGGAACCCCTTCTACCTGGGACTCTACGGCGGGGCCGATTCGGCGGGAATGCTCGCCTCGGACCCGGCGGCAGACCCGTTCTTCTTGGCCCTGGGCTATCAGCCGGCCGAGCGCTACATTCTCTTGCGCCGCGACATTTCGCAGAAGAACGACCCTTTCGACCCGCGGCTGCTGGCCGTCAAGCGGGCGATGAAATTCGGCGTGATGGACCATCCCGCGGATGCGGACTGGTGGTGGATGACGCGGCAGGGGCGGTTCGCGTCGCTCACGTTCGTTCTGGTCCCCAACGCGGGGGGACCGCCCCCCGCCGAGGTGACGTTCTGGGAGATGGAGCTGCACGCCCACACGCGCGGGGAACGGACCGCGGGGATCACCGGCCTGAAAGTCGCCCCGGCGGAACGCCGCAAGGGGTACGCCAAAGCGCTGATCACGGAAGTCATCCGCCGGCTGCGGGAGGAGCGGATGTCCAGCGTGGAAGTCGCGCTTCGGGACGATAACACGGCGGCGCTGAATCTGTTCCGTGCCCTCAATTTCGAGCCGTTCGACACCGGCGTCGTCTATCGCAAAGCCTGAGCGGGCGCCTCGGCCTGCGTCTCGCCATTTTGCGCCGCGCGGACTGTGCCGCGCCGCGACTCCTCCCCGGACCGGCCCTGCGGCACCGTGCAGGTGACGATCGTCCCGTGCGGGCGGGCCGGGGCGATCTCGAGCTGGGCGCCGATCAGGTCGGCCCGGTAGCGCATGATCCTCAGGCCGGTGCCGGCGGTGTTCTCGGCCGCGGCATCGAAACCCGTACCGTCGTCGATCACGCGCAGCGTCGCCCGCCCCCCTTCCGCGCCCAGGCGGATGACGATGTTGTGCGGACGACCGTGTTTGACGGCGTTGGTGACCGCCTCCTGCGACATGCGGTACAGGTGCGTGGCGGTCTGATTGTCGAGAATCGCCACCGGACGCAGGCATTCGAAAGTGCACGAGACCCCGTGCAGGTCGCTGGTCCGCGCGGCGAGGTCGGCCAGCGCCACCATCAGCCCTTCGGCGTCGACTTCGACGGGAACGAGCCCCTTGGAAACGGCCCGCACGTGGCTGAGGGCCTGCTCGAGCCCGGCGTGAATCTTCGACGCCACCGCGCCCTGCGGGCGCTCCCCGGCGTTCAGTTCTCCGACCAGCCGCTGCGTGAGCATCGTCAACCCCGTCAGTTCCTGCCCGATGCCGTCGTGCAGGTCCTGGCCGATGCGGCGCTGTTCGAGGGCGGCGATTTCGAGGACTTCGCGCTGCAGGGTCTTGTGCTCGGTGATGTCGCGAGCGATGCCCGAGGCGCCGATCACCTCGCCCGAGGCACCTTTGATGGGGGACAGGCTGAGGGAGATGTCGATCTTGCGTCCATCCTTGCGAATGCGCGTCGTCTCGAAGTGCTCGATGTGAATGCCGCGTTTGACGCGCTCGAGATTGCGGAGGATGTCGTCATGGTGCTCGGGGGCGCACAAGATGGTCACCGGCTGCCCGATTGCTTCGGCGGCGGCATACCCGTAGATGCGCTGGGCGCCGGCGTTCCAACTGACGATGACGCCGTCCAGCGTCTTGCTGAGGATCGCGTCGTCCGACGACTCGACGATGGACGCCAGGCGGCGAGTGACATCGGCCACCCGCTCGCGATGGGCCAAGTCGAGGCGGAACAGATAAAAGGCCAGGCACACCATCCCGATCCCCAGCCCCGCTCCCAGATAATCGGAGACCGTCGTCACCTGGGCGCTGCGCCGCGACTGCGACGCCGCGACGGCCAGCGATTCCTGTTCCATGTCCTTCAAGTCGCCGACCAGGCGGCGCATTTCGAGCATCAGTCGCCGCCCGTGGTTCGTCGACACCGACTGCCGGGCCGCGTCGAAGCCCCCCGCCTTGCGGGCCGCGATCGCCCGTTTCAGCTCCTCCAGCCGCGCATCGACTCGTTCCCGCAGGGCCGCGACCAGCTCCTGCTGCCGGCGTTCGTCCGTCAATTCCTTCAGACGGTCGAGAATCTCGTAAATCCGCACAATCGCCGACTCGTACGAATTCAGGTACTGTTCGTCGTCGGTGATCAGGAATCCGCGCTCGGCGGTTTCGGCTTCCGTGACGGTTGAGAGGACTTCCTCGAGCGTCGTCAGCATCTTCTGCGTATCGGCGACGCGATGTTCGTTCTCAACGAGCCGGTCGATGTTCCACTCTGAAACCAGCCCGTTGACCACCAGTAGAACGACGATCAGCGCCAGACCGATCGTCGTCGGGTTGGGAATGAACTTCCGGATGCGCGCCCGCATGTCGAACCTCGGTGATCTGCTACAGGAATTCGCATATCGTACGACGGCCTTTCCGGGCCGTCGGCTGCGTATCGACGGCCCGGAAGGGCCGTCCTCCGATCACTGATTCTCGAGCACCCATTGCACGGCGTAGCGCGTCAGCTCGGTGCTGGTCGTCAACTCCAGCTTTTCCTTGATATGTTCGCGGTGCGTCTCGATCGTTTTCGGACTGATTTCCAGCTTGACGGCGATCTGCCGGCTGCTCAGCCCCTGCCCGATCAGCTCGAAAACCTCCCGTTCGCGTTCGGTCAGCCGATCGACCGCGGGACGGCTCAAGTCGGCCCCCGCGACAAAGGCCCGCTGCACCACCAGCTCGGTCATGTTCGGGCTGAGATACAGTTTTCCGGAAAGGATCGTCCGCACGGCCTGGACGATCGTGCGGCTGGCCTCGTGCTTGCTGACGTAGCCCAGCGCCCCGGCCCGCAAGGCGCGCTCGGCGTACAGCGACTCGTCATGCATGCTCAACACCAGCAGCCTGACCTCGGGGTGATTCGCCCGTAATTCCTTGATCAGCTCGAGCCCGCTGCCGTCGCTGAGCGTCAAATCGACAATCGCCACGTCGGGTTTCGAGTCGGCGACGATCTGCCGGGCTTCGGCAACTCCGGAAGCCTCGCCGCAAACGGCAAAATCGCTTTGCGCGGCGAGCAACCCGATCAATCCTTCGCGGACGAGGGGATGATCGTCCACGATCACGATCCGCGTCGTCGAGGTGCCGGGTTCTTTTGTCGCCGCTCTGGCCATCGCTTCGTTCCGGGACGGAGAATACCGTCTGAAATGCCTCGTTTGAGACTAGCAGATGAACCCCGATCCTGCCACTTCAGATTCATCAACTGAACCCGATGAGACAGTAAAACGCTGACCTATTTGTAAGTATTCTGCTTATCTATCTGAAATGCACACAGGCCATCAACTGACAATGCAACCGCTGAATTCATCTGCTGGAAGTCCCTAATTACGGTACGAATAACACACCGGAGAATCTTCGGAGATGTCCTGAGGGATGCTCCTGCCCACCACCAGCAAAAGGCCCGGAACATGGAAAACGGGGAAGCCGCAGTTTCTGAACCCCCTCTTCTCACCGAAAAGCCGCGGAATGGAATTGCGGGTTTGAAAC
>JBLMWR010000765.1:0-6319 GCA_050257335.1 Deltaproteobacteria bacterium
CAGCAAGTCCTGCGTCTGTGACCCGCGTGCCACCGAGTGAGAGCCGTTCGAGGTTGGGAAGCCTCTTGATGTGCATCAGCCCCACATCGCCCACATCGGTGTTGTCGAGCGAGAGACTTTGCAATCTGGTCAGTCCTTTCAAATGCGCCAGATCTGCGTCGGTTACGTTTGAGTTGTCGAGCAAAATCGACTGCACTCTGGTCAGTTCCGCCAACCGGGCCAGGCCACCATCAGTTACCCGCGTGTTGGCGAGCGAGAGCATTTGCAGATTGGCCAGTCCTTTCAAATGTGCCAGCCCGGCAGCGCTGACTTGAGTATTGTCGAGCACGAGCGTCCGCAGTCCGGTCAGCCAGCCGACGTGGTCCAACGTGCCGTCCGGAACCGGTGTGGCAAAAATCCGGACCCGGTTCACCTTTTCCAAACGCCTCATCCCGTCATAACCAAGCCAGTCGCGCAGCCAATCCTGGCTCATGCGCTCCGTTTCGACGATGCCTCCCACCCGCTCAATTTCCCGAATCGCCATGTGCTGGCGGTAGACCGGCAAGCCGGTCCGCAGTCCGACCCCGACGATAATCCATACCAAAGTCGCGATGGCGATCCACGACGGCCGCGGGAGCGTGATCGCGAATCGACGAGATTCCGGTGATGATGGGTTGGCGGTTATCATGTCGTCAGGATACCCATGCTGCGTGAGCGGGTGAATCCCAGTCACGATTCTACTCGACCAGGTCCTGCACGTCAGCCAATTTCCGGGCCGTCCGGGTGCATGTACCGTTGCGAGCGGGCGGAGGAGCTGCTCAAGCGACGTAGGTCAGGCTCTCGCCTGACGCGCGAAAGGATGCAAGCGTCAATTGCGGGAGCCGGCCAACGCGCTTGCGTTTGCACTACCGCGGCGCTCCCAGACGCTCCGTCAGGCACAGCCTGACCTACCGCAGTGTTGGCACGGTCCGCGTCGGCGATCGTCGTGCGGCAGAGTTCGCCGGGCCGTGCGCCGCACTGCCGCAGGGCCGAGTAGATCAGCCGGAACGCCGGTGACGCCTTGGCCAGGATGGTATCCGTCTCGGTAGCGGTCGGCACCCGGTGGCGCCGGCCCACCGGCAGCTTCTCCAAGTTTCCGAACACAGGCTTTTCGAGGAGCTTGTGATCCAGGGCGAACTTCCGCAGCCGTTGCAGGGCCACGACGTCGTGACGTCGTATGCTGTCGGAATTGCCAGTCCCCGCCTTGGCGAGGTGTTCGTCAATCTCCAGCGGCGTCAGCGTCGCCAGTTCATGGGCATTCACACCCCCAATGAACGGATACACGTGCGTGCGGATGCGATGGATTGCCGGCTCGACAGGCGCGCTTTTCCGGGGTACAATGCATCAGCATTCCTCAATATGGCCCGCCTCGTTTATCCCGCCTTTTGAAAGTCTCCCGTGCTCAGAATCCCGGGTCGATCGTTTCGTTTGTGCGACGGCATGACGCGCCGCGACGCGCTGCGGATCGGCGCGCTCGGCTTGGGGGGCCTGTCGCTGCCAAATCTGCTGCGGGCGGAAGAGCAGGCGGGGATCCGCAACTCGCACAAAGCGATCATCATGATCTACATGGCGGGGGCCCCCTCGCATCAGGACATGTACGATCTGAAGACGGAGGCGCCCGCCGAGATTCGTGGCGATTTTCGCCCGATTGAGACTTCGGTGCCGGGCGTCCAGATCTGCGAGCACATGCCCGGACTGGCCCGGGCGATGAAACATTGCGTGGCGCTGCGGTCGGTGCATGGGAGCCCGAGCGGCGATCACGATTCGTTCATTTGCTACACGGGCCGCACGGTGCGCAATCAGCCGGCCGGGGGCTGGCCCTCGATCGGGTCGGTCGTTTCGAAGATCCAGGGGCCGGTGAACAGTGCCGTGCCCCCGTTTTTCGGCCTGGCGCCGAACGCCGGCCACCCCCCCTACGGTTCGCCGGGGCATCCGGGGTTTCTGGGGGTGGCGCACGCGGCGTTCCGTCCGAGCGGCCCGGCGCGCGACGACATGGTGCTCAGCGGCGTCTCGCTCGAGCGGCTTGCCCATCGCCAGCAGCTTCTGTCATGCTTCGACCGCTTTCGCCGCGAAGTCGATGCCAGCGGAGTGATCTCGGGGATGGATGCGCTCAACCGCCAGGCGCTGGATATCCTGACCTCCAACCGGCTGATCGACGCCCTCGACCTTTCGAAAGAAGATTCCGCGGTGCGGGAGCGGTACGGCAAGGGGGATTCGGCCAATTTCGGCGACGGCGCGCCGCGCAACCTCGAGCACTTCCTCGCCGCGCGGCGGCTCGTCGAAGCCGGGGCTCGCGTCGTGACTTTGAATTTCGGCCGCTGGGATTTTCACAGCGACAATTTCAATGGATTGAAGAAGACGCACCTGCCGCAATTCGATCAGGGCTTGTCGGCCCTCATCGAAGACCTGCACCTCCGCGGGCTCGACAGAGACGTCGTCGTCGTCGCCTGGGGGGAATTCGGGCGCACGCCGCGCATTAATCCCGAGGCGGGCCGCGATCACTGGCCGCAGGTCGGCGGGGGGCTGATCGCCGGCGGCGGTCTGAAGACGGGACAAGTGATCGGCGCGACCGACCGGCTGGGAGCGGAAATCGCCGATCGGCCGGTCCATTTCGGGGAAGTCTTCGCCACGCTCTACAAATGGCTGGGGCTTGATCTCGATCAAGCCTATCTGCACGACCTGGCCGGCCGCCCGCAATATCTCGTCGATCACTGGAAGCCGCTGCCCGAACTGGCGTAGGGGCGCAGCCGTCGCTTTTTCAGGCTGCTTCCACTACCTTGTGGCCTTGGCAGGGCGGGTATCAGAGTCACGCAAGAGCGGAGGCCTCGGCGTGGGTGGGTCGGGATCGATGATCGGGCTGTGCCTGTCGGCGCTGGCGGCCGGGGCGGTCAATTCGCTGGCGGGCGGAGGGACGCTGCTGACATTCCCCGTGCTGGTCCTGGCGCTCTCATCCCTCGGAATGTCGCGCGATGAAGCCGCGGTCGTCGCCAACGCCACCAGCACCGTGGCCCTCGTCCCCGGATCGCTGGCCGGGGCGTGGGGCTACCGCCGCGAGATGCCGGCGGCCCGGCGCTGGCTTTTGCTTCTGGCCGGGCCGAGCCTGGTCGGGGGCGTCATCGGCTCGCTGCTTGTGACACGTCTCCCTCCCCATTATTTTGCCGCGCTTGTCCCCTGGCTGTTGCTCACGGCGGCCGTCGTGTTTCTGGGCGACACCCTGCTGGGGCGCTATCGCCCAGTCAGCCTGCACGAGACGAAGCCCTCGTCGGCGGCCGTGGTGCGGCTGGTCATGTGCCAGTTCGCCGTTGCCGTTTACGGCGGCTATTTCGGCGCCGGGATCGGCATCCTGATGCTCACGTCGCTGGCCCTCATGGGAGTCGGCGACATGCACCGCATGAACGCCCTGAAAACGGTGTTGAACGGCTGTATCAACGGGGTCTCGGTCGTGGTCTTCGTCAATGACGGAAAGGTGAATTGGCAATACGCGGTCCCCATGGCCGTCGCGGCCATCCTGGGGGGCTATCTTGGCGCCTGGGGCGCGCTGCGGGTCAAGCCGCGTTCCGTGCGCTGGGCTGTGGTCTGCATTGGCTTCGGCCTGACCGGCTACTATTTCTGGCGATGACCTCTGTTCGTAGTATCGCCTTCAGGCAGATTACGCGAACAGCCAGCGGGCCATGCTGAAGTAGAAGAACAGGGTGAACATGTCGGCTCCCGCGAGGGCGACCGGACCGGCCGCGACCTGCGGGTCGCGCCGCAGCAATCGCAACAGGTTGGGAATCGCCGCCCCGATCAACGCCGCGCAGGCGACGCCGCCGCCGATTCCGGCGACAAGGCAAGCGGCAACGCGCGGCTGGCGGAGCCAGAGAAGCGACACGACGGCGACGGCCAGGCCGCACGCGGCGCCCAGCAGGATGCCCGTCTGGAGCTCGCGGCGCAGCTTGATCCGCAGCACGCCGAGAGTCGGCCGCTCTCCGTGCAGCAGTTGCAGGGCGAGGCTGACCGACTGGATGGCGACGCTCTCGGCGAGGGCCAGCACGACGGGAACGAAGAGGGCCAGGGCCACGACCTTCTTCAGTTCGGCCTCGTAGACGCCGGAAAGGAAGGCCGCCAGAATCCCGCCGCCGATGTTGCACAGGAGCCAGGGGAAGCGGATGCGAAAGGCCTGCACCGGCGAAGCCTGCTGTGCTTCGGTAAGATGCACGCCGATGAGCTGGAACAGGGCGTCGCTCCGCTGGCTGCGTTCCAGGTCTTCCAGCTCCTCGGTGTACAACTCGACGTCGACGACACCGACGATTTTGCCCGCCTCGAGGATGGGAAAGGCGAGCAGGCGGTGTATCGTGAAAAACTCGCAGGCGTCGAGGACCGTCGCGGTCGCTGGAATGGAGACGATCTTCGTCACCATGATCTCGCGGAGCGGCGTCTCGAGCGGACTGAGCAGCAGCCGCCGGGTGGGGATCACTCCTTCCAGCCGGCCGTCGGCGTCCACAACGTAGAAATAGAGCACGCGCCCGCGCGGGGGCTGGCTGCGAAGTTGCGCCAGGGCTTCGCCGACGGTCTGATCGACCCGCAGCCGGCAGAAATCGGTGCGCATGTGCCGGGCGACGGGGTCGTTCAAGTCGATGTCGGGAACGGGCATCAGAAACTCCCTTGGCATTCGGAAAACGGCGCAGGAAGCGCGAAGCATGTCGAGTGCACCTCGCGCGCAATGCGGTTGCAAACATTCGCGGAAATCGACGCCTGACGCAAGCGTTGGCAACTCAAATCCGGTGCCGGTTGCCTGGCGGACAGAAGAAGGCGTGGCGCCGATTATGACCAGCCCACGAGGAGCCCGTGCATGGCGATGATCATCGCCGCCGCCGATGCCCCGACGAAGACGTTGTCGTTGATCCGGGTGGGGACGGTTTCAACCGCCGCCGCCACCAGCACCGTAGGGATGACGCACAACGCCGCCGTTTCGAAGGGGGCGCGAGGGAGCGAAATGCCCCAGTAGATCAGAATGGCCATCGGCAGCGCCGCCGCGACGAATGCCATCGCCCCCGCCCAGGACTTGCGATGGTTCCACGGCAGTTTTTTGCTTCCTGCCAGCAGCCCCACCAGCGTGGCCGAACCATCGCCGAACGCGAGGATCCCCGTCACGGTGAGGGCCAGCTCCACCTGCGAGGGGAAGAACACGAACAGCGGAATGACGCTCACGCTGTATCCGAGAATGGACTGCAGACAGTGCCGTTCGCCGGGCCGGCGAATCGAGCGATGCCAGTAAATCGCCGCCAGAGTCAGTCCAATTCCAATAAGAACGGCCGGCGTCACCAGGTACGTCGGCACCGGTTCCGAATACGGCACTGCTGTACCGGCCAGCGCCAGGATCCCTGGCGAAAAGTGCCAGAGCCGCCGCCGAAACTCCTTCGGCCCCAGGTGCACGGCGGCCAGATCGACCCAGTTCAGAGTCTCCGTTCGGTCGATTGTCGTCGCGCGGACAACCATCGAAGGCCGGATCAGCTCGGCTGGGGGTGCGAAGCCGACACCAGATGGCCGATCACCCGTGAAATCCCGCGATACGCGGCGACTCGTGTTCATGACTACCCCTGCATCCGGAAGAATGAGGCTTTATCTCGCAGTAGTTCTGAGAAATGCAACGGGAATGCCGCGCTTTCTGATTCGAAATAACGGTAACCGCCTATCCTCCGTGGCAGAAGCATCTTAAATCAATTCCGGGCATTAATCCCGAATTCATCATGGGTCGAACGACTGGTTATCCCGGCTCCACTTTGGAACCTTGTCTGTCACCTCGCGAAATCCTATATCCTTACAGGAAAGTAATTAACAGATTCATTAAGAACTGTTCATGAATGATGATGATAGGGAACGCGGGCGAATTCAAGGGAAAAAATCAAAATTGGGAGATTCACTCAACTCCTGAATGCGGTCACAGCCGCACCAGCTCGTGTCGCCGCGCAGGGTCTGTCGGTTCTCGATCCCGTTCGGAACCAAGTGTCCACCTTGCCGCTGCTGTTTTGAACGATTCGAGGACTTGCGGCATTCGGAAAGCGCGCGCCGGTTCCGTCGGACGCCAAGCCTTCGACGGCGCCACAGCCGGGGTGCTTCCCGTAAAGTGGTCACACGGCCAGACGGTAGCGAGGCCGCCAATTTCATAAATTTTCCGCAAGTATCGTTTAATTCCTGTGGAATCAGGGCGGGACACATATAATTGAGGTAGATTCCGCATGTGTGGGCCGCGCGGGAACCAGTCCAAGGAAAAGGGGGGACGAGCCATGCGCAAGCGCATACTTTCCATTGGCGTGGCGTT
>JBLMWR010000766.1:0-3821 GCA_050257335.1 Deltaproteobacteria bacterium
CGGCAAGATCATCGGTTGGCGCAATGCGTTTGAGCAATTGGGCCCGCAAGGCCTCCACGGCCGGTGGGTCGATATCAACGCCGAAAATATGGTTGCGGACAACGCCGAGGCGGACTGCGGCCGCCGAACTCCGATCGGGATCACCGGACCGCGCCGGCAACTCTTCGCGCCGGCGGCAAAGGTTGTCGAAGACTTCCAGGAGAAACGCTCCGTCACCGCACGCTGGGTCGAGGACGCGGCAGGAGAATGCACCCGGTTGACCTGCCGCGGCTCCGTGCAGTTCAGACCAGCGGTCGAGGCACGCACAAACCATGCGGCGGGCAATCGCTTGCGGCGTGTAGACGCTTCCCAGCTCGCGGCGAGTCGTCGGCAATTTGGCCTTCAGCAGGCGGTGGAAAAGGAGTTCCTGCGATTTGACGTTTGAGCGCTCGATGAGCGTTCGACGCGGTAATGACGCAGATGCTCGGTCATTTCACCGGTCAATGGTCGATCGTGTTCGGCGAGGCGGAACCAAATCTCATTTTCGATCCAAAGCCGCGAGATAAAGGCTTCGAATGTCGTTGTACAGTCGACGATCTCGCCGTGATCATTTTCCAAAAAAAAACGGCTCGGGCAATGAGGGGTCTGCGAGATGACCTCAACTGCCAGATCGGGCGGGCCAGGCCAATAACCTCGCGGGATACCGCCCGGCGGGACGTTTACTTGCGCTACGAACGCGAGGTCCGGCGCGCGAACAGTATCGGGATTGCGTTCCAGTCGAAAACCGGTTTCGGCGCCAAAGACCAGTCCCAGATTGCGCGAGGAGACGAATTGATCTACACGCGACGAGAGCCGCATCGTCACCACGCCATGTTCGCTCCCGGAGGGTGACATGGTAATCAACGTTCCCCTGATCGGTTCGTAGGGCGCCCGGCCGCGAGGCATCTTGGGCAATTCCTCGGCGGTCATCGGTTCAGCATCGGTGCTCATCCGATTCTCCTTATGACGATCTCCAGAGCAATCTGACGTATCGCACAACTCTACCATAAGTCACGTGGCGACTGGGCAATCAGGGCAAAACTCTGCGCGTTGGCCTGCCGCGCAAGCGACGCTGTGTCACGTCCGGTCACGGAGTGACCGTACTACTCGAGATCGGGGGCGTGAATGCGCAGGTTCTCGCGGGCGCGCAGCCATTTGGGGCCGCGGAGCTCGTGGTCGCCGTCGTCGGAGGGGAGCATTTCGGCGGGGCTGATCGAGAGGCTGGCGGGCATGTTGAGGGGAATGTCCTGGGCGCGAACGATTCCCGCCCCCAGGTCGTTGAGCTTGATTTCCAGCCGGTCGTAGCCGCGGTCGAGGTGGTAAATCCGCCGCACGACCGAGTCTCCGTGCGCCGCCAGGGCCGCCAGGACGAGGGCCGCCGAAGCCCGCAGATCCGAGGCCATGACGCTGGCGCCGCTCAGAGCGCCAACGCCGCTGATGATCGCGCTGGGACCTTCGCGGCGGATGGTGGCCCCCATCCGCGACAGCTCCGAGGCGTGCATGAACCGGTCGGGAAACACCTTGTCGGTGACGATGCTGATCCCGGGAACGGTCGTCAAAAGCGCCATGAGCTGTGCCTGGACGTCGGTGGGCAACCCCGGGTAAGGAAGCATGATGCAATCGGCCGCCTGCAGCTCGCGGCGAATTGTGACGCGCGCCACGGTCCCCACCGTTTCGATCGACACCCCGATCTCCCGCAATTTCTCGATGACGGCCGTCAAATGATCGACGTTGATGTTCTCGAGCACGACGTCTCCCAGCGTCATCGCGGCGGCGATCATCAGCGTCGCCGCTTCGATCCGGTCGGGGATGATCGTATGCTCGCACCCGGTCAGCCGCTCCACGCCTTCAATGTGCAGAAACGGCGTCCCCAGCCCGGTGATTTTCGCTCCCATGCGGTTGAGATAATTCCCCAGATCGGCGACCTCGGGCTCGCAGGCGGCCGCTTCGATCGTGGTCACCCCGTCGGCGAGTGCCGCCGCCGTCATCACGTTGCACGTTCCCGTCACGGTGCTCCCGAACGCGCCCCCCAGATAGATCTTCGCCCCCCGCAGGCGCCTGGCGCGGGCGATAATGTAGCCGCGCTCGACGCGCAGCTCCGCCCCGAGCGCCGCCAGTCCCTTCAGGTGCAGATCCACCGGCCGGTCGCCGATATTGCAGCCGCCCGGCAGCGAAACGCAGGCGCGGCCGCGGCGGGCCAGCAAGGGGCCCAGGACGCAGATCCCGGCCCGCATCCGGCGAACGAGATCGTAGTCCGCCAGACACGGATGCTCATCGACGACTTCCAGTTTCAGCGGCGGCGCGTCGGCATCGAGCGGCGCGTGGTCCCCGGGGACGCCAAATGGAAAATGGACATGGTGTTCTTCGAAAGACGGCTCGTCGGCGGACTGAGGCGCAGCGCCATTGCCGTCAGCCGAATCCACGACCGGCAGGCGGATCCCTTTCACGGGACCCGCACAGTGGCCCTCACGATTGACGGCGACTCCCAGGGCGGTGAGCAATTCGCCGAGCGTCGTCACGTCGACCAGATCGGGAACCCCGTGCAGGACGGAGGGACCTTCGGCGACAAGCGCGGCGGCCATAATCGGCAGGGCGGCGTTCTTCGCACCGCTGACGCGGACGCGACCGGCCAGCCGCCGCCCTCCGTGAACGACAAACATGTCCATCCCTGGACCCTCCGGACTGCCCAAACGACGAAAAGGGGCGGATCATTGCCGAAAAGGGCGGTTCGACGCAAGACCTGTTCGGGTGTTGGGCGGGCTTGACGGCAGCTCCCTGGTCCCGGCGCGCCGGGACAGCCGGCTGTTTTCCGCGATAACGCCGCGCCCGCTATTGGTCGTCCGCCGCCGTTGCCAGGCGCTCGATCGCGGTAACTATCGACACGAGAGGGTCTTGAGGGGGCAAAGGCTGGCCGAAGATGACCCGCGGATAACGGAGTGCTGAGCCTGGAGATTCCGCCGGCGAGGGCATGGCCGCCGTGCAGCAGACCGGCAGAACGACCGCCCCGGGCGCCGCGGCACGCCAGGCGTCGATCAGGCGGGAAATGTCAGCGGCGCAATCCGCCTGGTTCACGGTCAGGGCGACCATTTCTCCCTTCTGCAGCGTCCTGATCCCCGACTGCAGAGCCCCGTTCCATTCGGCGGCGCCGGGAACCGCCGGAACGGAAATCAATCTGGAATGGCGCGCCAGCCGCCGCAGCCATGAGCGCTCGGGGGGCGACTGTTCCACCAGCACGACGCGCGGGCTACGGTCGACGCCGGCAATCAAATCGAGGACCGCATGAAATATGCTGCAATTCGTGAGCAGCAGCACCGGGCCGTCGGTGGGCATGTGTTCGATGCCGATCGTCCGCAGGGTATTGTGTCCGCAGGCGCGGATCCAGATCGCCGTCCGCAGGTAGAAATCGGGGAGCCGGCGGGTCAGAACCATGAGCGCCCCGAAGGTCATGACGCTGGTGGACATGAAGAGCAGAGCGGGGATCTGCCGCTGCTTTCGCAATTCATCGATGTAGAGGACGATCAGCGACGGGTCGGCGGAGACTTCCTGTTTGGTCACGCTCGGCCCCAGCAGGCCCTCGAACGCGAACGTCATGGCGTAGAAAACGAGGACGGCGAAAATTCCCCCGACCACGTTCAGAAAATTGCTCGCCGACACCACGTTCCCTTTGCTCTCTTTCGGCGCCCGATGCTGGAGGAGCGTATACAGGGGAACGAGGTAGAATCCGGCGCCGCAGCCGATCCCGAACAGGGCGGCGACGAACATTCCCGGCGAATGCCGGAGCACCCCCGGCAGGAACGTACACG
>JBLMWR010000767.1:0-3614 GCA_050257335.1 Deltaproteobacteria bacterium
CGACAAGCTGGTCAAGTCGGGCGAAGAGCTGCTCGCCGAGCAACCCTCGCCGCTCGATTTTGCCACCGGCTACGTCCTCGCCAATCTCGCCGCCGACGGAAAGAAGACCGAAGCGGCCGAAGAATTCTACCGGTTTCTGCTATCGCTCCGGAAGGAGCGCGCCGGGCTGATTTACGAGGAGCTGGGAGCGCATTTCTCCGAGGTCCGGAAGTTCGCCGAGGCCGCCAAGGTCTACCAGGAGGCCGCCGACGACCCCGATCTCTCGGACAACCGTCCCAATTTTCTGTTCATGACGACGCAGGCGCTGGAGCTCTCGGGCGACACGAAGGCCGCGCTCGAAGCCATCGCGAAGGCTCAGGAAATCATGCCCAATAATCCGCTCCTCCGGTACCAGGAGGGATGGGTGTATTACCACGCTCGTCAGTTCGACGAAGCCGTCTCGCGGATGGAGAAGCTCATTGCCGACTTTCCCGAGCCCCAGGTCCGCAAGATCATTCGCCGCGCCCAGTACAGCCTCTCGAACATGCACGTCCTGAAAGGGGACATCCGCAAGGGCGAGGAGATTCTCGAAGAGATCTATAAAGAGGATCCCGAGGACACGTCGGTCAACAACGACCTCGGCTACCTGTATGCCGACCAGGGGAAGAACCTCGATCAGGCCGAAAGCATGATCCGCAAGGCGCTGTCCGCCGAGCCCGAAAACGGCGCTTATCTCGACAGCCTGGGGTGGGTCCTCTTCAAACGCGGGAAATACGAAGACGCGCTGCCATACCTGGAGAAGGCGGTTAAGAATTCTCCGGGGGCCGGCGACGAGACGCTGTGGGAGCATCTGGCGGACGTCCACGAGCGCCTCAATCGGCCGGCCCAGGCCGTCGACAACTGGAAGAAGTCCCTCGACTTCGCCGAGAAGGCACAGTATCCCGACAAAAAACTGATCGAGCGCGTCAAAGAAAAAATCGCCAGACACGAAAAGAATGCGGGTAAAGACAAGGATTAGACGCCGGTTCGATTTTGGATTTCTGAAGTCATTCGGATTTCGTCGTTGGTCATTTTCCATCTGGCGGCGTCCGCGTTTTACGGGTGATTCAACGTCATGGCAGGTCATTCCCATTCGGCAAACATTGCCATCCGCAAGGGGGCGCAGGATAAAAAACGGGGAGCGTTGTTCGGAAAGCTCAGCCGGGCGATCATGATCGCGGCGCGGCACGGCGGGGGAGACCCCGTCACCAACCTCAAGCTGCGGTACGCCATCGACAAGGCCCGCGAGAACAGCATGCCCAAGGAGAACATCGAGCGGGCTGTGAAAAAGGGGTGCGGCGAGTTGGAGGGGGAGGAGCTGTCGGAAATCGTCTACGAGGGCTATGGCCCGGCCGGCGTCGCCCTGATGTGCGACATCCTCACCGAGAATCGCAACCGGACCGCCGGCGAAGTGCGAAAAATCTTTGAAGTGCACGGCGGAAATCTCGGCGCCACCAACTGCGTTGCCTGGATGTTCGAGCGTAAAGGGCTGTTTCTCGTCCCCGCGCAGCACGTCGCCGAGGACCGGCTGGTCGACATCGCCCTCGAATCCGGCGCCGACGACGTCGCCCTGGCGGGCAAGGTATTCGAAGTGACATGCGACCCGGCGAACTTCGAACGGGTGGCCGCCGCCCTTAAGGACGCCCGCATCCCCGCCGACGTCGCCGAAGTCACCCGCGTGGCGACCAGCAAAGTCGAGCTTGGCCTGGATGATGCCCGCCGGGTCGTCGCGCTCATCAACGCCCTCGAGGACCACGAAGACGTCCAGAGCGTCACGGCCAACTACAGCATTCCCGACGAGATTCTCGAAACTGTCCTCGCCGGGCTGGAATGATCAGCCTGCTCAACGCAGGGCCTCGCCCGACCGTGCTGCTCTTCGCGCCGCTTTTTTCGTCTGCCGCGGCCGTAGGGCAGGTTTTCTAACCTGCCCGTCTTCTTCTTCAGTCCCGTCCTCCACCGGCCGCCGCCAGACCTGAGAGGCTGGAAAACCTGCCCCACGCGGCGGCGGCTTGCTCCGATCGTGACGCCACGGCATACTATCGCTGTCCCGTTCCTCGCATCGCCGTCTGCATCGCATGACAATCGAATTCCATTGCCCGCACTGCGACAAGCTTCTCAAAACCGCCGACGACAAGGCAGGGGTCCGGGCGAATTGTCCGGGTTGCGGCGAGCCGGTGCTTGTCCCTGCCGCTTTGGAATCGAGCGGCGTGTACGACCAGTCGTTTCCCTCCGGGCCGTCCAGCCCTGCAACCGGCGATCGACCGCCGATTCCGGCGGCGGGGCATCCCGCCGGCGAGGCCGTTGACGAAGGGCCGACGAAAGCTTGTCCGATGTGCGGCGAGCGCATCAAGGCCGCGGCGACGCGGTGCCGGTTTTGCGGCGAGACCTTCGGCGCTCAGCGGGCCGAGGGGGTGCCGACCACGATCGAAGCCGGCGCGGTTCTCACGACGACGTGGGAGATTTATAAAACGCAGGTGGGGATTCTGGTTGCGTCGCTGTTGATCGTGGGGGGCATCGGGCTCGTCGTGAACATGATGACCAGCGGAATTCAACAGGTCGTCATGCTTGTCGTTGCCGGCCCGGGGGGCAGGCCGGGTGCCAACAACCAGGCGGTGGCCGTCCTGGCGATCGTTCTGGCCACGGGCGCTTCCTGGATCATCAATCTCGCGGTCAACACGTACATGCAGGCCGGGCTCCACGGGCTGCTGTTGCGCGTGGCCCGTGGTGATCAGCCGGCCGAGATTTCCGTCCTGTTTGCCGGGGGCCGGTACTTCTGGCGTTTCCTGGGGGCGACGCTGTTATTCCAGATCATGATTGGCGTCGGGTTACTTCTGCTGATCGTCCCCGGGATCATACTGGCGTTGATGTTCTGGCCTTGTTTGTACGTAATCGTCGACCGTGACGCCGGCGTGTTCGAAGCGCTGGACCGGGCTCGCACGGTGACTGCGGAGAACTACTTCGCGGTCATCGTTCTCGCATTGGCGAGTTTCGGCGTTCAGATTCTGGGGATCTTTCCCGGCCTGTGCATCGGCCTGCTGTTCACGGTTCCCTTTGCGTGGCTGCTGTTCGCAGTGGCTTACTGTCACATGAGCGGCCAGGCGACTGCCGGCGGTCGGAGCCGCGTATGAGCGGGAGCTGCCATCGAGCTCTGGTCACTCGGTGACCAGACGGGTGGGGGGGGGCTCTGCGGCACTTCGCGCGCGACACGGGCTTGGCAATTTGCGGCCCGACAAGGTATCGTTTGTACTTTGAGTGTAGTCGGACGGCCAGGATATCAGGAGAAGGAAGTCACTCCAGGATGGTGCGAGAACCAGTCATTCGCGGCGACTGCGGCGACCGCGGTGGCCGCGATTCGAATCACGGATCGGGCGGCGATGAGGATGCCCCCCGTGACGACGACTCGCGATTCCACGACGAATTGCGCCCGCAGATGCTCGCCGACGTCGTCGGGCAGCGCGAGGTGATCGAGCGCGTTCGGATCATGCTGAACGCGGCCCGTAAGCGCAAGGAGCCGCTGGGGCACCTGCTGCTCGACGGCCCGCCGGGGCTCGGCAAAACTACCTTCGCCACCGTCCTGCCCCGCGAGCTGGGGACCG
>JBLMWR010000768.1:0-5776 GCA_050257335.1 Deltaproteobacteria bacterium
GGCAACCAGGGTGATCAGATAGAAGATGACGATCAGGCCAAACACTCCTGCCTCAGCCAGTGGCCCTCCGACTTTCTGAAACACTATGCCGGCGGCGAGCGGCAGCCCCAGCCGGAAGAACATTCCCAAAAGGTGCCCCTGAACGGCGTGGCTCGTCCGGTTGGAAAGCCCGGCAACGATCAATGCGGCGGTCGAGCCGAACCAGCACACTCCAGCCGCCGCGGCGGCGGCAAATACTCCGTTGAGGCCGCGCGTGCCGAGGGTCACTCCGCCGACAATCAGCAGAGCAGCCATGACGATCATTGTGAGCCAAGCGCAGCTTCGCAGCATGTCTCAATCTTGGGTCTTGTCGGACCCTGTTGAGGAGTCCGGCGTATCTTTCGTGTCTGTCGCGCCGCCCGAGTCAGATCGCTTTGCGGGCGGCCCGGCGTTTCGTGAGCGGGTCATGGCCAGCAAATGCCAAATCCCCACCGTCAGGCCGAGGCCAAAGCCGGTCAGGCCAAGGAACTTCGTTCCCCAGCGCCGATCGAGCCACTGCCCCGCCAAACCCGGAAGCACCATTTCCGCCACCACTGTGGTGATCTGGGAGACCCACTCCATCGCCACGGCCAACGGTGGGCGGCGATCACCGGTTGGCTCCTTCACGGCACTGACCACGCCTGCTTCGAGACCAGAACATCGGCCAAAACTTACAGCGTCGTAATCAATTCCGCGGCCAGTGTAGCGGTGGCTTACAGCGTTGTCAAAGTTGCCGGCGAAGCGTTTTTTCGATTTCTCAAAGCTGGTTCAGGCGGTTCCCGGAGGCGGGGATCGGAAGTCGCTTTGCACGCCTTAGCAGGCGAACGAAATCTCGTATTTATACTTGAAATATCTCACTCTCTGACAAAACGTCAGACTTGTCTCGACGGAATGTGTCGTCCATAAGATATTGTTATATAATGGCTTGCGGGTTTCCGCACTCAGCGGCGAATTGTACGCCCCCAGAGCAGCCATTGAATGTTCCCTGCTGTCGTGGTAAAAATGGACTATACGTTTGCTACGTCGTCGTCGAAAAGTTGGCGGGCGTTCTTATTCCTGAGAAACGTCTGCGCAGGTCACGGACGACTGCGACTTTTCCTATGATGTCGGGCGCCATCGCATCGTGGAAATCAGTCGGAGTTGCTCACTATGACCTCGGAAGCCTTGAAGGCCCAGTCGCGGAAGAATCTGGCGTCGATGGCCCGGCGGCGCGGGATCACTCGCTGGCATTCGATGACCAAACCGGAGCTCGTGCGGGCCCTGCTCCGCATCGCCTCGTCGAAGCGCGGGGCGGCACCCCCCAGCCGTCGTTCTGGCCGGCAATCGCTTGCCGTCGCACGGAACGGCCACAAAAAGCACGGCAAGCGGGTGCTGAAGAACGGGCATTCCAACGGCCAGGTTCTCCCTCTGCGTGACCGGGACCTGTGCACGTCCGAAATTGACGATCGGCATATTACGGGCCGCAAGAATTACATCGACGCCACCGTTTGCGATGCGCACTGGATCCGCGCCCAGTGGGACCTGACGCGCGACAGCATCCGTCGGGCGGAATCGCGGCTGGGGGTCGACTGGCATACCGCCGTCCCCGCCCTGCGCCTGCTGGAAGTCGCGGCCGACGACGTCAACAGCGTGTCGGAAGTGCGCATCAAGGATGTGCTCATCGAAGCCGGCGTGAACACGTGGTACGTTCACGTTCCGCCGGAAGCGCGGACGTACCGGCTGCACATCGGCTACCGGACGCACAAGGGCGTTTTCTTTGCGCTTGCCAAGTCCAACGTGTGTGCCATGCCCGTCCTGAATGCCAATGTGTCAACGTCGAAAAACGGCCATCAGGCCGGCAACGGGCACGCGGCCGGAGATAAAGCCGATGCAAACGGAGCCAAGCCGGACGGGCGCCTCGGACGACCGCTGGGCTTTTCGAGCCTGTCGCACTTCGGTCCGGCAGCCACGGAGGAGCGCGAAAAGGGAGAATTCTCGTTCAGACTCGACACCGAACTGATCGTTCACGGTTCGACCCGCCCCGGCTCGATGCTGACCGTTCAGGGGGACCCGGTCGAGCTTCGCGACGACGGCTCGTTCACGATCCGCGTCAATCAGCCCGAAGGACGGC
Organism: Deltaproteobacteria bacterium; assembly: GCA_050257335.1. Taxonomy (GTDB): domain Bacteria; phylum Planctomycetota; class Planctomycetia; order Planctomycetales; family Planctomycetaceae; genus JACQFH01. Next base: position 2,129 of record JBLMWR010000768.1, read on the forward strand.
AGGTGGTCGCGTTCACCGCCCTCTCCCCTCGCGGCAGCGAACGCCGGATGATCGTGCTGGGGATCGAACGGAACACCAAAGAGCTCGAGCGCCAGTATTTCGACGGCGGTCACCCGGACGGCGGCGAATAAGTCTGGAAAAAATCACGGGCCCGGCAAAAAACGCCCGGCTGCCTTGCGGCGGACGGGCGTTGAAACGCGCTACGGCGAATCCGCTCAAGCCTCTTCGGGAAGCGGGACCGGTTCGGGGCGGGGCTCGATGGCCGCGGCGGCGGGTTTTTCTTCGGCCGGCCTGGGCTCATCGGCGGGTTTCGAGTCAGCGGGCTTCTCGACCGCAGGTTTCTCGTCGGGGGGAGCGGCAGCCGCCGGCTTCGATTCGGTCGCCGGTTCGGGCTGCTTCTGTTCGGCCTGCGGCGCGGCAGGAGCAGCCGCCGGGGCGGGGGCGACCGCGGTGACAGTCTCAGCCTTCGCGGGCGTAACGACCGGAGTCGGCGCGGCAACCGTCTTCTCCGTCGCCGGCGGCGTCGCCGATGCGGCTGGTTTCGGAGGGCTGGCAGGCGCCGGTGTGGGGGCCTCTTCGTACGGTTTTGCCGCCGGCGCGGGAGCCGGTGCGGCCGGCGTACCGCAGGCTGGAGCCGGACTGCAGCAGGTTGGCGCCGGGCTGCAACAGGTGGGACGCGGGGCACAGCAGCGCGAAACCGGCCGGCAGCACCTCACCGGCTGACAGCACGAATTCCTGTGCCTGGCCTGGGCGAGACTCCCCGAGAAGGCAAACAGCATGACCGCAAACACGAAACCGGCGAATTTCCTCATGGCGTAACCTCGTGGTCTTTTTCTATGAACAGGATGGTCGGAGCGTTCCGTATCATCTTGCAGAAGGGCGCCGCAGGAATCAAGGGACACGCGAAGCGTCATTTCTTGGCGCGGAGCAGATCCAGGACGGCGGCGGACATCGCCGTGACGCCGGTGGCGATCGTCGGTTCGGGCGTGGGAAAGTACTCGGCCGAATGCAGCGAAGGGAGCGACTTTTTCGCGCGGCTGAATTCCTCGATCCGCTGGGGCGCGATCGAGCCCAGCCGGAACATGAAGATGGGCACCCCCGCCAGGCCGTACTGGCTGAAATCTTCGCCGCCCATCGACTGGTCGACCGGCACGACGTTGTCCTCGCCCAGCACGCGGGTGAACACCGGCACCAGCCGCGCGACGAGCTGCTCGTCGTTGCGCGTCGCCGGGGTGGCGTCGGAAAACTCGATGATGGGTTCGGGCGCTCCGGCCCCGGCGGCGACCGCGTTCGCCTTTCGCCGGATCGCGTCGAGCAGCCTCTTCCGCATCTGGTCGGTGTAACTGCGGACTGTCAGCTTGAGGTGACAGGTGTCGGGGATGATATTGTGCTTCGTCCCGCCGCGGATCGCCCCCACCGTCACCACCGCCGGCTCGAAGGGAGAATTCTCGCGACTGACGATCGTCTGCAAATCGACGACGAGCTGGGCCGCCTGCACGATCGGGTCGATGGTCTTTTGCGGATACGCGCCGTGTCCCCCCGTGCCTCGCATCGTAATATCGACGCTGTCCACGTTCGCCAGAATGTAGCCGGCGCGATACCCCACCTTGCCGCCGGCCATCGCCGAGTCGACGTGCAGCGCCAGCGCGTAATCCGGCCTGGGGAACTTCGTAAACAGGCCGTCCTTGAGCATCGCCAGCGCGCCCTCCCCGATTTCCTCGGCGGGCTGGCCGACGAATAGGACGGTGCCGCCCCAGGCCTCTTTATGCGCCGCCAGGAACCGGGCCGTGCCGACAAGGCAGGTGATATGTATGTCGTGTCCGCAGGCGTGCATGACGCCCACGTCGTTGCCGTCGCGGTCCTTGCCGGTCGCCTTCGAGGCGTACGGCAGTTCGGTGGCTTCGGTGACGGGGAGCGCGTCGAGGTCGGTGCGGATCATCACCGTCGGTCCGGGGCCGTTCTTCAGGATTCCGACGACGCCCTGGCGACCGACTTTCGACGTCACCTCGATTCCCAGTTTCTTCAATTCGTCGGTCAGACGGGCGGCCGTTTTCTCCTCCTGAAACGACAGCTCGGGGTTGGAATGCAAATGGCGGTAAAGGGCCTGCAGATCGTCGAGGTTCTTTTCCACCCAGGCTTTGGGTTCCGCGGCGATCGCGCCCGACGCAACCAGCCAGGCGATGCACAGCATTGCCGGCGGGACGAAATGGTGGAAGAGAAAGGATGGACGGGGCATCGGAGGTCACTCCCTGGATGTCAGAATCTGAGGTGCGGCGACGGGGCGCCACCGCTGGTCGCATCAGTACCCGACCGCGCAGCCGTCCTTGCGGGGATCGCTGCCGCCGCGCAGCGTCCCGCGCTTGTGGTCGATGAGAATCGCCTGGTAGCCCCCGAACGACCCGGCCGCACGCAGGATCTGATGTCCCTTCTTCTTGAGTGCCTCGAGGGTCGCCTCGGGGATTCCCGATTCAGCCCCCACGCTTCCTCCGTCGGGTGCAATCGGCCGGCCGGTGGGCGTCTGCGAGCCGAAATGCTGAATTCGCGGCGCGTCCCCGGCTTCCTGAACGTTCATTGCGAAGTCGATCATGTCGATCAAAACCTGGACGTGTCCCTGCGGTTGCATGTCGCCTCCCATCACGCCGAAACAGAGCCACGGCTGGCCATCTTTGGTGACGAAACCGGGGATGATCGTATGAAACGGCCGCTTGTGCGGCTGGAGGCGGTTGAGATGCTGTTCGTCGAGGGCGAACAGGCAGCCCCGATTCTGCAGGGCGAATCCCACGTCGCCCGGAACGACTTGCGACCCAAACCCCATGTAAAGGCTTTGAATGAACGAGCAACAGTTGCGATCTTTATCCACGACCGTCAGGTAAATCGTGTCGCCATGAGCCAGGAGCGGGTCACCGGCCGGAACGTCGATTGCGGCTTTGTCGGGGTCGATCCGTTTGCGCTGTCGGGCAGCGTAGTCCTTCGAGATCAGCTCTTTGACCGGCAGCCTGGCGAATTCGGGGTCGGTGTAGAATTTGGCCCGATCTGCGAAAGCGAGCTTCTTGGCTTCGATGAACAAATGCAGATAGTCGGGGCTGAATGGCCCCATGCTCTTGAGATCGTAGGCTTCGAGCAGGTTCAGCATTTCGAGGACGGCGATCCCCTGGCCGTTGGGGGGCAGCTCCCAGACGTCGTAGCCGCGGTAGTTGGTCGAAACGGGATCGATCCAGTCGGAGCGGTGCTCGGCGAAGTCCTTGAGCGAGAAATGGCCGCCGTTTTTTTCGCTGAATTCGACGATCCTTCTGGCGATCTCCCCCATGTAGAAGGCGTCGCGCCCCTGCTGGGCGATCAGGCGGTAGCTGCGGGCCAGGTTGGGGTTTTTGAAGACCTCCCCGACTTCGGGGGCGCGACCGTCGATCAGATAGGTTCTCGCCGAGGCGGGCCATTCCGCCAGAGACTTGGCCGACGATTGCCAGCCCCGGGCGATGATTTCGCTGACGGGAAAGCCCTGCTCGGCATAGTCGATTGCAGGTTTGAGGAGTTCGGAGAAGTTCTTCGTGCCAAAGCGTTTACGGAGCTCCTCCCAGCCATCGACGCACCCCGGGACCGACCAGGAGAGGGGTCCCGACTGCGGAATCTCGGTGTGTCCGCCTGAAAGGA
>JBLMWR010000769.1:0-5840 GCA_050257335.1 Deltaproteobacteria bacterium
ACCCGCCCCTCTTCATGACCTACCCGGGCGACATGACGCTCCCCTCGAAGGACGCCGGGCACGGCATCCATCACCCGGTGTACGGCGTGAAGCTGAAGGAGAAATCCGACAGCATGGGGCACGAATGCCACCTGCTCATCCCCGGCGTCTCGAAGTCCGACAAGTACAAAAACGCCAACGAATTCCTCATGGCCAGGCTGCTGGCGAAATAGATCAGCCAGTGTGCATGCCACGAAACAAAGTTCCCAAGTTCGGAGTACGGACCGCCACAATTGAAAAACGGGAAACCGAGGATGACGCTGATAAACGCGGATGTGTCAATTCGCCCGGTCTTTTTTGTCCGCGCGTATCCGCGTCATCTGGCGTTCGGGTTTGTTCCATTTTGCCGTCTTGCCCTGAGCGGGGAATTGCAGTGACTTACCCTTCACGGATCGTCATGACCAACCACAAGGCCACCCGCCGCCAGTTCTTGAAACGATCGGCCGAAGTGACGGTATTTTCGGCGCTGGCCGCCGCCTTCGCCGGCAGCCGCGCATTCGCCGACGACAAGCCTGCCGCAACCGCCTGGAAAGCCGGCGTCGCCAAAGCCGTCATCACCCCCGAGAAAGCCGTGTGGCTCGCCGGCTACGGGTCGAAGCGTCCCCCCGACGGAAAACTGCATGACCTGTGGATGAAAGCCCTGGCTCTCGAGGATGCCGACGGCAGGCGGGCAGTCCTCATCACCAGCGACTTTCAGGGGGTTCCGAAAGCGATGAGCGATCAGGTCTTCGAACAGCTCCACAAAAAACACGGACTCGAACGCCGGCAGGTGATGTTCACCTTTTCGCACAATCACTGCGGACCGCGCCTCGGAGACGACCTCGTCGACTATTACCCCATCGAAGCTGAACAGGTGGAACTGGTGAACGAATACACGGCATCGATGGTGCAGCGGGCCGTGGAAGTGGTCGGCGACGCGCTCGCGAAGCTCGCCCCCGCGAATCTTGCGATCGGCCAGGGAAAAGCCACGTTTGCCGTCAACCGTCGCAACAACCGCGAAGCCGACGTCCCCGCTCTGCTGGAGAAGGGAGAGCCGCTCGTCGGTCCGGTCGATCACTCCGTCCCCGTGATGACGGTGACGCGGCCCGACGGGCGCGTGGCCGCCATTCTCTTCGGCTACGCCTGCCATCCCACGACGCTCAGCTTCCTGACGTGGTGCGGGGACTATCCCGGTTTCGCGCAGCTCGAGCTGGAAGAGAACCATGCGGGAGCCGTGGCGATGTTCGTCAACACCTGCGGCGGCGACCAGAACCCGCTGCCGCGCCGCACCGTCGAGCTGTGCCGGAAATACGGCCACATGCTCGCCGTCGGCGTCGAGGATGCCCTGCAGCAGCCGCTCAAACCGGTGTCCTCCAGCCTGCGCATGGCCTTCGAATATGTCGACCTGCCGTATCTGAAAGTCGTCACCCGCGAGGAGCTGCAGGAGTTTGTGAAGGACGCCAACGCCATCCGTGCCCGCTGGGCGGCCCGCATGCTGCAGAAGCTGGACGCCGGCGAAAAGTTCGCGCCGTCGTACCCGTATCCTGTGCACGCCTGGCGGCTGGGGCGGGAGATGCTGGTGATCGGTCAGGGAGCGGAAACGGTGGTGGACTACGCCCTCCGCTTCAAGGAAGAGTTCGGCCCGGGAACCTGGGCGCTGGGCTACGCGGACGACATGATCTCGTACATCCCCTCGCGCCGCGTCTGGGAGGAAGGGGGTTACGAGGGGGGCTCGAACCTCTACGAATACGGCCGCCCCGCCCTGCGCTGGTCCGGCGACATCGAAGACCGCATCGCCGCCACCGTCCGCAAGCTGGTAAAACAGGTCCGTGAATCACCGTAGGGCGACCATTGCGCGACGTCATTTCCCGTCGGGGGCCAGCGGTACCTGCTCCGAGGACATCAAATACGCCGTCAGGTCGCGGATCTGGTCGTCAGAGAGGTTCTGGAACAGCCCTTCGGGCATGAGCGACGTGGCGGTGCTCTGCATCTCTTCGATCTCGGATCGCTCGACCACGACGCGGTCCTGCTGCGTCTGAAAGGTCAGCGTCTTTTCGGTCTTTTCGACGACAAGGCCGCTCACGACCTGGCCGCTCTTGAGCGCGGCAACGGTCATCCGGAAGTCGACGGCGACCGAGGCGTTCGGGTCGATGATGTTTTCCAGCAGGTAATCGAGATTCCGGCGATTCGAACCGGTGAGATCGGGCCCCGCTCCTTTCCCCTGCCCGTACATCACGTGGCAACTGGCGCACGTTTTGTTGAAGAGCGCCCGGCCGGCGCCGAGGTTGGCACCGGCAAGTTGCTCAGCCGTGAGCCGGTTCTTGTAGCGCTCGATGAGCTGGCGTTTGCCGGCGTCGGTGATGCGCGTTTCTCCCCAGACTTTCGTCAATTGCGTGGTAAGTTCTTCGTCGTCGAAGCTGCGGATCTGCCGGGCGTGGAAGGCCGAGACGTCGCTGCGGCTGATGCGGCCCTGGGCGAGCGCGTCGAGCAGCACGCGGGCGTACGCCGGGCGCGAAACGAGCGTGTTGACCGCGATGGCCTGCCCCTCGGGGTCGAGCCGGCTGTAGTTGTCGAGAATAAGACGCGGGGTCCCGGGATCGTCGAAACTCGCCAGCCCGCGGATCGCCTCGACAGTCAGGCTGCGGTCTCCCACCAGTTTGTGCAGGAGGGCCGGAAGGTCCTCCCCGCGCGCCGCGACGAGCGTGCGGAGCGCCTGGCGGCGGGCTTCCGGCTCGGCGTTGCCGTCGCCCACGATCTGCCTCAGCTCATCCAGCGCGCGGCCGTCGCCAAAGACAACCGCCAGCTCGCGGGTCAGGCGCTGTGCATTCGCATTCGAGCCGGCGGCCAGTTTCGCAGCCGCACTGGTCCACGCCGCGGGGGCGGGTGCTTTGCGCCACCCGCGCAGCGCCTCACTCATGCCGGTGAGGATGTCGATCTGCACCGCGGGGTCGTCGATTTCGGCGAGCCGGGCCACGAGGGCGTTCACGGCTTCGGGGAGCCGCTCGATCTCGACCGTCAAGCGCCGCGCCGTGTTCTGTCGCAACTGCGGGAAATGGCTGCTCGCCGCCAGGTTGACGGCGCGGCCAGGCTGGCGGACGACTGCCGGCTCGATGCCGTACCAGAGCATCAGGGGAAGCTCGCGGTCGTGTGCGAATTCATCCCTGGAGGAAAGAGCCTCGACGATCGGCCAGCGCTGTTCGAATTCCAGACGCTGCAGGGCCGAGGCCAGATAGACCTGAACGAGCCCCGATTCCTCGTGCGGCGCCTGTTTCTGGAGCCTCTCGACTACAGCCGCTGGCAGCTCTTCGCGATCGACGAGCAGCCGCACGGCCCAGGCGCGGAGGTGTTCGTCGTCTTCGCGGAACAGTTCCAGCAGCCGCTCGTCGCTCAGGCCGCGGATGCCGTTCAGGCACCACAGCGCGCGAAGCTTCTGCGTTACGGGATTCGGGCCGTCGAGCATTTCGAAGAGCATCGTCCGTGCCGCGGACAGATCGCGGCCACCCGCCGCCCGCTCGTGCAGAATCCGCCGCGCTTGGCGGACGATCCAGTCGTTGGGGCTTTTCTGGGCGCGGACGAGATCGGCGTCGGTCGCCTGGCACATATCGAATCCGGACACCGGCTCGGGCTTGCCGCAGGTCACTTTGTAAATCCGCCCGGACGTGCGGTGCACGCCGTCGTTTTCGTGACATTCCCCGACATCGCTCCAGTCGGCGATGTAGACGCCGCCGTCGGCTCCGTAGACAAGGTCGATGCCGCGAAACCACGGATCGTCGAAGTACACGAAATCGGGCTCGTGCCTGCCGACGTAGCCGGCTTCGAAGCGTTCGAGACGGTCGTTGTTGAGCCGGCGGCCGTGGAAATTGACGGTGATGACCGTGTTGCGATATTGGTCGGGCCAGTTGCCGCCCAGGTAGATCATCAGTCCCGAATGGGCATGTCCCCCGCCTGCCTTGTCGGTCGTGGGGCTCACCCCCTTGCGGATATCACTCCAGTTCTCGCCTGTGTCCCAGTGGAAATGATCTGCGGTCTGCTCGATGAGTTGATACAAGTGGGGGTTGAAGTCGGTGCCGTACATCCGCCGGTAATGAGCCCCGGGCACGACGTGCCACAGATGGCCGATGACGGTGTTGATGAAAAACATCTCGCCGTGGTCGTCGTAGTCGAACCCCCAGGAGTTGGTGGTGCCATGCGCGACGGCCTCGAAAATCTGGCGGGTGGGATGATAGCGCCAGATGCCGCAGTTGATCGGCACGCGCTGCGACGAGGCGGCGCCGGGCTTGCCGACGAGAGACGTCGCCAGAATGCCGTGGCGGCCGTAAAGCCAGCCGTCGGGGCCCCACTTGAGGCCGTTGACGATGTTGTGGCGCACGGCGCCGGCGTCCCAGCCGTCGAGCACGACAACGGGCTTGCCGTCGGGGACGTCGTCGCGATCGGCGTCGGGGATGAAGAGCAGCTCGGGGGCGCACAGGGCCCACACGCCGCCGAAGCCGACCTCGACGCTGGTGAGCTTCTTTCCCTCGTCCCAGAAGACCGTCCGTTCGTCGAAGCGGCCGTCGCCGTCGGTGTCTTCCAGAATGACGATGCGGTCGTGGAGCGCGTCGTTGAAGTTCACCTTGCTTTCGGAATAGGTGTAATTCTCGGCGATCCACAACCGCCCCCGCTCGTCGGTGGTGATGGCGATCGGCTGCTGCACGTCGGGCTCGGCGGCGAAGAGCGAGACAGAGAAACCTTCGGGAACCCTGATCTTCGCCAGCGCCTCGGCTGGCGAGAGCAGCTTGTCCTTACCATCCTGAGTGTTAAAGACCTCGGGAAAGAGCTTCTTCCCGCCGGCATCGGCGTTCGCGTCCTTGTCTTTCTCCTCCTCTTCGGCCTGTTTTTCAAAGATGAGGATGTGCTGCCACGGGAGCGTGCCGATCGTCTCGGTCCATTTCAGATGCAGCTCCGGCACCCCCAACTCTTTTTTCGCCTGGGCCTCGGTCATTTTGTGGACGAGCTTGATGGGAACGGTCTCGTCTTCCTTGCGGAACTCGACAAGCACGACCCGTCCCCCCACTTTCATGGCCTTGGAAATCTCGAGCATCATCTCGTAGGGGAAGGCGAACTCGTGGTAGACGTCGACGAACAGCGCCAGGTCGACGCTTTCCTTTTCGAGCTTTGGGGATTTCTGGGTTCCCTTGACCAGCGCGACGTTCTTGATGCTGCGCTGTTTGAGCTTTACGGAGATGATGTCGAGCATCTCCTGCTGGACGTCGACGGCGAGCACTTTGCCGTCCATGCCGACTTTCTCGGCCATCATCAGCGTGAGGCGCCCCGTCCCGGCCCCGATGTCGGCAACGACCTGTCCCGGCTGGAGCTTGAGCGCTTCGATCATTTTCGTCGAAGCTTCCTCCTGTTCGCGCTCGGGGCGATCGAGCCACTGGGCCCCCTCGCCCGCCACGCCGTAACCCATTACATGGGCGATCTCACGCCCCATGTAGAATTTGCCGATCCCGTTGGGATCGTGGTTCTGGCGGGTCGTATAGCGCGGGGGATGTTTCTTCCCGGCGGGCGCCCTGCGTTTGGGGTCCGCGGCGGCAACGAACGTGTCGGGAAGCGGTTCGTCGTTGTCGCTCTGCGTCGCGGCTTCTTCAACCGCATCGCTGTTCTTGTCGACTGCGGTTGGCGAAGCGGCAGCTTCCGGGCCGGCGGAAGCAATGGCAGCCGCTGCGGCGGCAGGGTCGCGGGCGACATCGATAGACGCCGATGATTCACGCTCCGAAGAGCTGGTGGCCGCACTGGGAGCGGTGCTGCCGTCCGGGGGCGTAGAATGATCCGTACAACCG
>JBLMWR010000770.1:0-9681 GCA_050257335.1 Deltaproteobacteria bacterium
GACGGCCGCAAAGTGCTCTGCAACGTCGGCTCCGTCGGCCAACCGCGCGACGGGGACTGGCGAGCGAGCTACATCACCTTCGACGGGACAATAATTCAATTTCACAGAATCGAATATGATCGTGACGCCACAAACGACAAGCTGAGGGGGCGCTCGTGATCCGCAGGCCGGTGGGTCGGGATGATTGGAAGTTACAGCGCAGGTTCGTCTTTTCGCAGTCTCGTGTCTCGGGGCAAATTCAAGCATGAACGACGATCGCAGGAATCCCGTCTGGCCGTGGATCGCGGCCCTGCTGATCGGGCTGCCGGTGCTGTACGTGGAATCGTTCGGCCCGGCGTGCTGGCTGGCGGACCGTGACGCTCTCAGCTTCCGGACTGTAGTTCGTGGATACCCCTGGTTGTATCAGTTGGCAACATACAATAAGCAGCCCTGGGGGCGTGGCCTGCGGTGGTATGCAAATGCCGCGAAATCGCCAGACACCCACGAAGTCACGTGGGATCTCTACGCCGCGAACTTGAAGCTGCGTGTCGAAAGAGAAATGGAACACGGCGCCAAGAAGGCCGTTACGATTCCACCGAGGTGAGCAAAATGACTGACCGCAAGAAACCCGGCGTGGCGTTCTGGATCACCGTGGTGGTAGTCGCGGGGTCGATCTACGTGGCGGGCTTCGGGCCGGCGTGCTGGACGAGCAGTCGCGTTCCCCAGTCGAGCACCTCATGGGAAATGACGGATTTCTTCTATTCACCAATCCTGCGCGCGTGGTGGCATGGTGATCAAGGGGCAATCGGCAACGTCATTTCCTGGTACGCCAACCTTGCGGCGAAAAGAAACCTTACAGTGGCCAGGCAGCTCGACGGCAGTTTCTGTCTCATTGAAGCATTTAGTCCTTGACCCGCATTTATGTCGCCATCTCAGACCTTTCGGTGACATCAAATCATGACCAACCGCAAAAAAACCGGCGCGGCGTTCTGGACAAGCGTGGTGGTGGCAATCGTTTACCTTCTGAGCATCGGACCGGCATGCTGGCTTACAAGTCGGCTGAACGCAGACGCGGAGCTCGTTCCGATCGTCTACAGACCGATCACTCTTTTCTTCGTTGGATCAGACCACCGCGTATCGATGGCAGGTGCCGCAATTCGTTCGTATTCGTCCATCGGAGCCTCGCCAGGATGGGGCTGGTGGCGTGCTCCTGCTGATCGCGATGTGTGGGAATGGTCCTGCTCGTGGTCATACGATCTGAGGGTAATGGTCTACTAATCCCACGCATCTCCCGTTCTCAGACGTTCTGTCGAGATCAGAGTCTTGCGGGCCGCATCGCCTGGCCCGCGCGGTGAGAAGAGACGGAATCGCTGATCTGGCTGGCGGCGGGCCATATTGGACGTTCCTGGATCAGAACTTCAGCGGCCTTTTCCCGTCAATCCGCAGGATACCACGTGGTTCACGAGAAAGGTCGCTCGCTCGTCGGACGACCGGAACGTCGCGGACGTCTGCTGGTCATAATCCGCGCGTCATGGCCATAAGCCGCTCAGAGCGGCAATGCATTTCCATCATTCCAGCAGCACCCTCGCCGCGGGAACTCCTGAAGAAGTCGATTCGCTTGCCGCAAATTGGCACGAAAGATGCATTTCCAGGCCAGGCCGTCGAGCGTCAGGCTGCCACCTGGAGCAATCTTCGGCCGCACATACCGGAGATTGCCGGAACCCTTTTTCGCTGGCCAGAGACGATCGCGCGCAAGAGAGGGCGGTGTGTTCTGGATCCTTGGTCAAATTGTGAGCCGCTGGTGGATCGTCATCCTGGCCGCGTGGCTCGCCGTATTTGCGGTGCTGCGAAGCGTGGCGCCCCCCTGGGAAGAAGTGGCTGAAGACGGCCAGTTCTCATTTCTGCCGGCCGATTCACCCTCACGCCGCGCTGACCGGTTGTTCAATCAGGCTTTTCCTCATGATCTGATCTCCAGCAGCATCGTCATCGTTTTCAGCCGCGAGAGCGCCGACGGGCTGCAGTCCGCGGATCTCGAATTCATAAAAAATTCGGTGAAACCGCGGCTGCGGGAGATCGCGGGCGCCCCAGCCGATGGCGGCGGCCCGCCCGACGACCACACGCCGCAATCGTCCGAGGGCCCGGTCATTTCCCGGATCCGGGCGTTCGACGACAAAGGCGTCGGGGCCCTGCTGATCAGCCGCGATCGCCAGTCGACGCTGGTCATGCTGGAAATGTCGAACGATTTCGCCTCGCGGGCGAATCGTCCCGCCATCGCCGCCGTCGAAAGTCTGTTCGACGAGCTGCGCCGGCAGAATTCGATCCCCTCCGGATTGTCCATCGAGACCACCGGCAGCGCTGTCGTCGGTCGCGACATCGGAGTCGCCGGCGAGACCAGCGCTGCGGCGATCCAGGTGGCGACGATTGCGCTGGCCGCAGGGCTGACGCTGCTCGTCTTCCGCGCGCCGCTTTTGGCCCTGATTCCGCTGGTGACGCTCTTCTTTGCAATGGATGTGGCGCTTAAGGCGCTGGCGATTCTGGCCCGCGCTCAGGTCATCGGACTGTTTCAGGGAGTCGAGGCTTACAGCACCGTCGTCGTCTATGCGTCAGGCATCGACTACGGACTGTTCCTGATCGCGCGCTTCCGCGAGGAACTGGTCCCGCAGAACGACCTGGCAGGGGGAGTTCGAAATGCGCTCGCCAGGGTGGGAGCGGCGATCGCCGCCAGCGCAGCCACGGAAATCGCCGGAGTCGGCATGCTGAGCTTCGCCGAGTTCGGAAAATTTCACGAAGCCGGAATCGCGATTGCATTCAGCCTGCTCGTCATGCTGCTGGCGGTGCTCACCTTGACGCCGGCGTTGCTGCGCCTGATCGGAACGGCGGCGTTCTGGCCGCAGCGCGCTGCGCCTTCTGCAGGATGTCGCGTTCCCGAGGCCCATTCCCACCGCGACCGGCTGCAGGAACTGTGGGGCCGGATCGCAGGCGCCATCGCGCGTCGTCCCGGGGTGTTCTGGCTCGTAACGGCCGCCGCTATGGCGCCACCGGCCGTGTTCGGGGTCGTGAATTACAATCGGCTGAATTACGACCTGGTCGGCAACCTGCCGCGCACGGCCGCGAGCGCGCGGGGGATGGCGCTGCTCGAACGGCATTTTCCGCCGGGAGCGGTTGGCCCGGTGAATTTGCTGATTGACAATCGTTCGATCGATTTTCGAACGCCTGCCGGCTTCTCCGCCCTGCAGGAGCTGACGGATCGTGCCTATGAAGACCGCCAGGCACTCCAGATCGCCAATATTCGGAGCCTGTCCGCCCCGCTGGGAGTGAATCCTCAGGCGCCGCCGCAGGCCGACAGGAACCTGACGGGACGGCTCGTCGCCGCCGGCGCCCTGCGGCGCATTGCGGAAGAGTATTTCGTCAGCAGCAGTCCCGGGCTGGCTGGCCACGTCGCCCGCTTCGAGCTGGAGCTGAGTCTCGATCCCTTTTCCGAAGAGGCGCTCGACGTTCTGGACCGGATGGAGGGCCGCCTCCACGGACTGTTGTCGGACGATCTCAAATCCGGATCCGACCTGAATCTCAGCGGCTCGACGCCCAGCCTGCGCGACTTGAAGACCGTCGGCGCACGAGACAGAACGCGGATCAACGTGCTGGTCGTCGTCAGCGTGGTGACCATCCTGATCGTCCTTCTGCGGCGGGTCGTTCTGACCGTCTATCTCGTTCTGACGGTGCTGGGAAGCTATCTGGCGACTCTGGGAGTGACGGTCCTGCTGTTCCAGGCGCTTGACGGCGCCGGTTTTCCGGGTCTGGACTGGACGGTGCCGCTCTTCCTGTTCACGCTGCTGATCGCCGTCGGAGAAGATTACAATATTCTGCTGGTGACGCGGGTTCATGAAGAGCAGCAGCAACTGGGCGCCGAAGGGGGCATCGCTGCCGCGCTGACGCGGACCGGTCCCATCATCTCGAGTTGCGGATTCATTATGGCGGGGACGTTTCTGTCGCTGACGATCGCCGGACAGCTTGCGCAGATGCGTCAGCTCGGGTTCGCACTGGCGTTCGGGGTCTTGCTCGACACGTTCGTTGTCCGGCCGCTGCTGGTTCCCGCTTACCTGCTGCTGGTGGCGCGGATACCGAACGAGCGCGTGCGAAGATACCTCGATGCGTGACAAGCAGCCGGTTCGCTACAGCCGGCGATAGCGCCACGACCCCAGGCAGAAGAATCCGGCTGCGAACGCCAGCAACACCCCGATGCAACGGGCGACGAGCGCCAGATCAGGCTGGTCCTGATTCAGGAGCTGGTCGTAGGCGATAAGCGCCCAGGCGTGGGGTGTGATCAGGCCCATCTGCTGCATCAACTGCGGCTGCCAGGTTCGCGGCATCAGGCAGCCGCTGATGCCCGCCAGCACCAGTACCAGAAAGTTGCCGTATGCCGACACCTGGGAATCCGTACGCACGGCCGTGGCGACCAGCAATCCCAGGGCGACGGCGGCCATGGACGTGGCGAGCATGACAGGGGCCAGCAGCAGGGGATGCCCCCCCCAGATCATGCCAAACAGAACTTTTCCCGCAAGGAACAGCAGCACCGTCTGTACGAGTGAAATCAGCAGGAAGGGAGTCGTCTTTCCGAACAGCAGGCCGACGCGTGAAATGTCCGAAATGCGAAGCCGGCTCAGAGTTTGCAGGTCGCGCTCGGCGATAAAGCTTCGCGCCATGAGATTGATGATGAAGAAGACAAACATCACCGTATAGGAGGGCACGAGAATCTGGTACACAAAATTCGTCGGATGCGGGCCGACCGAGGGGCCGCCATCATCTGCCGTCGCGGAGTGATCGGCCTTCCGCGCGGAGCGTTTTGCCTTGAGAAGCAGCTTCTCGGCAAGCCGGGGATCGCTGTTCTTCAGGACGTCGGGCGCGAGCGTGCGCAGCGAAAAAGCGAAGACGAGCTCCTGGACCACCTCCGCCGCGTTCGCCAGGAACGCTCCCGCCTCGACGCTGATGTCGAGATTCTCGAGCTCTCCGCCGAGCTGTCCCTGCTCGGGGTAAAACAGGTCTCCGACATTGAGCCGTTCGACGCAATCGTGATAGTGCCGGCCGATGACGACCATCACATCCAGATCGCCGTCAACCAGCATTCTTCTCGCCTCCGCGCGTTCCGAAATCTCGTGAACCTCGAGGGCCTGGAGTTTGTAGACCTCGGTCAGCACTTTTCCGGCCAGTTCGCTCTGATCTTCGTTGACCACGCCCAGACGCACCTTGCGGGCCTTTTCGCGCTGGCTGAACAACTGCCCGGTCGAAAGTCCCAGGATGCTGATGAAGGCCAGGGGAAGCGCAACCAGTACGAACAGCGTTCGCCGGTCGCGCACCAGAAGCTTCAGGTCTTTCTTGGTGATCTGCCACGCGTTCATGACTTCAATCGCGCAGGTTTCGACCCGTCAATTCGAGAAACAGATCTTCGAGGTTATGCTCGCTGGTTTCGATCGAAACCAAATCGGCGCCGGCCTCCGAAAGCTGCTGGAAGACAGTTGCCAGGCGGCGCATCACGGCCGCGGCCGCTTCGTTCGGGGCGCGCCGGACCACGAGCCGGACGTCATTTCCCTCCAGGGCTTCAACGTCGGCTATGTCCTCGAGCTGTTGCCTTCCGGGCCGCGCCGCAAGTCTTACGTGCAAGCGGACATTCGACCGCAGCGTGTCCAGCAGCTCCTCGGGAGGGCCGCACCTCAGCATGCGGCCGCGGTCGATGATTCCCACGCGGTGGCAGATTGCCTGAGCCTCGTCCATATAGTGCGTGGCAAAGATGACTGCGACTCCCCCGGCGGCCAGCCGCTGCACGGCTTCGAGAAGGTGGGATCGAGACTGCGGATCGACGCCGACCGTCGGCTCGTCGAGAATCACGAGTTGCGGTTCATGAAGCAGGCCGGCGCCGACATTCAGCCGCCGTTTCATGCCGCCCGAAAACGTTCTGACGTAATGGTCTGCGTGATCTCCGAGGCCGGTCTCATCGAGCAGGCACGCGACGCGTTCCCGCAGCCGGGCGCCGCGCAGGCCGTAGATCGCTCCGAAAAAGCTCAGGTTCTCGCGGCCCGTGAGGTCCGGGTAAATCGCCAGCTCCTGGGGGACAAGTCCCAGAAGGCGATTCCGGCGGAGGGGCGCACCCGCAGCAGCCTGATCTCCGATCCGCACGCTCCCGCCGTCGGCGTCGCGCAAGCCGGCGAGGATCATCATGGCGGTCGTTTTTCCGGCGCCGTTTGGTCCCAGCAGGCCGAAGATCTCGCCCCGTTCCACATGAAAACTCAGATCATTGACGACAGGCGCGCCGCCATAGATTTTTCTCAGGCCGGAAACTTCAACGAGGCTCATGGCTTTGTGCGTTTCGCGAACTGCCGCCGGGCGGGAACACGGCCCGGTCTGCTCTAATCCTCGAGGTTGTCCTTAACGAACCGCGACAGCGCCTGTCCGACGAATCGCAGCGTTCCCTCGTCGAACCGGGCGGAAAAGACTGCCTTGTCGCCCTGCCGTTTCAGGGAGACGCCGATCGTATCGTGACCGCCGCGGTATGCCTCCGCAGCGATTTTTGGCAGATCGAGGTCGGCGACAATCGAGGCGGCCTGGGCAACTGCGGGCTTCGCCTTGCCATTGCTTCTGTCGGCGACCTGCTGCGCGACTCCCTTCGGCCGTCGCGAGTGGATCCGCGACCAGACCTCCGCGAGCGGACGCATTTCGGCGTGCAGTTCCATCGCGGCGCCGGGCGTCGCCTGTGACTTTCCTTCCGCCTCGTGGATCGATTGCTCCAGCCGTTCGAGAGCATTTTCGCCGGCGGCGTACCAGATGGCATCAGGGGACGTCCCGACGAACACCGCGCCGTCCTTGTCGAAGAGTTCCCGGTAAGCCTCCCGCCACTGATGGACGGTAACGCGGTGGACTTCCACTCCCGGCTGCCCTCCCTTCCGCCCCAGGGCTTCGCGCCCCCGGAGCTTCCGAACGGCCTCCTCAAATTTGTGACCGTCGTCGACGCGGGTGGCCCCGACCGTGGTGAGAGTGCCGTCGCCGTTCGACCAGGTTCTCAGAAAACCATTGAATACGGGCATCGCGGCAACGTCCTCCATGACGTCGAAGATGAGGTCTGCGACATCGCGGTCGCTCGCTTTCTGGCCGGCGTCGAGATTCGAGGCGTGCTCGATCCGGAACTTCACATATTCCCGTCCCTGGCGCACGACCGATTTGAATGACTTTCCCAGCCCGGCGTTGACCGGCATGTTGATCGAGCTGATTAAGACGGCTTTTTCCCGGGAAACGCCCGCGAATTCATCGGGGGCCTGCCCGAACTGCTGGACATCCTTCGCGAGCGAAGTCCCGTTCTGAGGGGCAAACGTCGCGCTGATATCGGAGCGTTTCTTCTCGTGCGAAGTGCTCCAGGCGATTTCACCGAGCGACGACTCGCAAAACAACACCTCGAGCCGGGCGAGCTGGAAATCGAGCAGCGCCTTCTGAAGCGCGAAGCCCGCGTCGCTGTCATGTTCATTCTTCTTCAAGCCCGACACCGCACGTTCTCTCGACTTCGCGAAGGCCGCGTGCCGGCGGTCGGGAGCGACTGCATCTCCGTCAATCGACAGCGTCACGGTCGCGTTTCCGGCCGCTTCGGCTCGGGGATGGGCATTTTCACGCCGCACGGCATCGTGTGTCTCGGCCAGATAGATGCGGCCCGACTCGTAGCGCGCGAATCCGTCGGTCAGGCCGAAGATGAGCCGTTCGCTGGGCTGCAGTTTGAGGGACGAGAGTCTGGAGCGGACGGCGGGAGGAACCTGCGGCATCAGCGCCGACTCCGGGGGCGGGGCCGACTTGACGTCGAGGTCCCATAAATTCCGCAGGAACTTCTTAAATTCCGCGTCGGAGGCCATGGGGAGCGATCCGACCGCCTGCAAACCGTCCGGAGTCGCGAACAGACAGATATCGCACGGCTTCGTGGTTTCCACGCCCGTCAGAAAGACGTCGATCGTCTCTTTAAATGTGTCATATCCCTTCTTGTCGCCGACCAGGTCGAAGATGAACTTCGCCTCTGCGTATGCCTTGTCAATGCCGGGAATCTCGACCTGCACAACGGGGCGCTCGTGATTGCCGGAAGAGCCGCGCGGCTGGCCCTGCGCCGGCGGACCTGTCAGGGCGGCGAGCAAGAATCCGCCGATTGCGCCAAGCCGGCAGCCTGTAACAATCGAGGGATTAAATCGCATTGCGGGAATGGGCACGACGTCACCTTTTAGTGAAGGGTTCGCGGGAAGTTGACTCCATTGAATTGGCGCCGATTTCATGCGGCATTTTCCATGCCAGATTGCCAGGTCCGGGTATCTCCGGACTGTCGGCGTTCAGACCCGCCGTGCGGGCCGTCGTTCCTGTGCCCCCGCCGACGCACGCCTGGTTCGGCGCCGACCGATTTGATTGCCTGCCGACCGGGTGCTATGACCGGTCTTCGGCCGAGAGCCGCCGAGAGGGGTGTGGAGCGACGAATCGCCGGCGCGGCTCACTGAGCGGACTGTGCGCTCTTGGGGCCAGGCAGACAGGCAGCGACGACATCACCCCCCCGGGGAAAGATTTCGCTGACTGGCCCAAATCGCTGACTGGCCCAAAATGGCGAAACGGTTCTGCCACCTGGGCACAATCGTCACGGTCAGGCGCTCAAGGCGAGCCGTACGCAGGCGATCAACAGCTTGATGATCGCGAGTGAGATTCCAAGATGCTTCATGGTATTGCTCCCAGATCTGGTAAATCGCGCCCGCTATCGCCGACTCGTTCGTGAACTTTCAGTTCGTCATTGACAACCACCACGCCTGGTATTCGTTGGCAGCGGTGGACCAGGACCTGCCGAATGTAAAAGGACGGAACATCGCCTCGCAACGTGACCACCCCGCCATTGACTTCGATTGCCATGCGGGAGGCGACGGCGCGACTCAAATTGCGACAATCGTCCGTCACGCGGCTGACCAGCTCCTGTTCCGCATGAGATTGAGATTTGCCGTCAGAGGAGAATGGAGATGTGCGCCGAGCCATACGGGAAATTTCCAATGCGGAAAGATAATCGCGGGGTGGGAACCCCCGCCCCCCCACCAGCACCACGTCACGCGACAACCCCAGGATGGCGAGCACATCTCGTGCCCTCTGCGACAAACCGCATACCGACGGCTGGCAGGAAGATCTTCTCGTCAATTCCCGCTTGGAAGCACACGCGGTTTTCCCGTGAATTGTGGCTTGTTGACGATCAATGTGTTCGAACCTGATTCATTGGCAGAACCGGGATGCGCGCCAAATGGCGGGTGGCTTTCGCATGATCAAGACCATTCCGACCTCACGGGCGCGATAGACGCGTTCAAAGTGGAGAGTTGCGTTCTGGGCGACCGTGGCGCTTCCCCGCGACGCCTTTCTGGCGAAAAATGGTGGCGCGATCCGGGTTTCCGGTTGCGCCCGGGGCCGCGGGAGCGTCATGTAAATGCAGCGACTTCGCGCCTCCCTTGCCGTGCGGAATGGTCCCATCGATCCCCGCGCACCCGGGATTTCTCACCGGAAGGGATGGTCTCAGTCATCCGCGGTTAGAATCGTGTTGGCTCCGCCGTGTGGCCGGGCCAAGTCATGGGTGGTGGAAAAGGCGTCCTGGCACTGGACGAATGAACGTTACCCGACTGCTCCTTCGTCACACCTGGATTTTCGGGTCCATGATCGCCGCCTTTC